>CAZZHB010000095.1:0-4904 GCA_964653615.1 uncultured Aquiluna sp. | reverse complement strand
AGGGACGCAGCCCAATTGTGGACTCCAACCACACCCTGATTCTGGGTTGGTCTTCCCGCATCTTCCCAATTTTGGAGGAGTTGGCTATCGCCAACGAGAACGTGCGTAAGCCAGTGGTCGTCATCTTTGCTCCGCACGACCGTGAGTTCATGGAGGACGAGATTGAATCTCGCACCGAGAACCTTGGCAAGCTGAAGATTGTTACCCGCTCGGGTGAACCTTCTAACCCAATCGACCTAAAGCGCACCAACATCTCCAGCGCAAAATCGGTCATCATTCTGGACTCCGACGAGACCGGTGATGCCAATGTGGTTTCAACTGTTTTGGCAGTCAAGGCAGTCAACTCAAACCCGAACCTAAAGATCGTTGCCGAGCTTGATGACAAGGACACCGCAGAGGCAATCTCGGTCGCCACCCAGGGCCAGGTGCTTTCGGTTCGCTCTCACGAGGTAATCGCTCGAGTCACCGCGCAGGCATCTCGCCAGCCAGGTCTATCGACCGTAATTCTTGACTTGCTCGACTTCTCAGGCGACGAGATTTACTTCAGCGAGATCCCAGCCCTTGAGGGCAAGACCTATGGTGACGCGCTGCTGAGCTTTAACAGCGCTTCTGTTATTGGCCTGGTGGATCCAAAGGGCAAGGTCATGCTGAACCCAAAGGCAACCACCAAGATCGCAAAGGGCAGCCTGATTGTTGCTATCGCCCAGGATGACGACAAGGTCACCTACACCGGCACCCGCGAGGAGCTGGTGAAGAAGGAAGCCAAGATCGCAGTCCCAGCATCCAAGCCAGAGCACCTATTGGTTATTGGTTGGTCTGAGATGGGCCGCTCAGTTATCTCTGAGCTAGCAGACTTTTTGCCAAAGGGCTCCACCGTCCACATCCTGGCTCGCAAGAGTCTGGTTGCTGAGGACCAGCTCAAGAACCTTGACTTTGGCTCCAACATCAAGGTCACCACCGCATCGGTTACCGGTGACATCGACGACCTAACCGCCGCGGCCAGCGCAAGGCACTACGACGAAGTCATCGTGCTTGGTTACCGCAACGCAATCAGCGAGGCTGAAGCAGATGCTCAGACCATGCTGACCATGCTGCAGATGAACCGCCTATTCGAGGCACCTAACAACGGGGTCGAACCAACCCGTTTGGTGGCTGAGATTCTCGATGGTCGCAAGGCCGAGATTGCACGTGTAGCTGCGGTTGACGACTTGGTAGTTAGCGACAACCTGGCTGCGCTTTTGATTGCTCAGATTTCCGAGAACCCTAAGCTTGCGCCAATCTTCGAAGATCTCTTCGATGCCCAAGGTGCTTCTTTGAGCGTGAGAGACATCGCGCTCTACGCACCAGTTGGTAAGGAAGTTAGCTACGCGCAGTTGGTTGCTAATGCTCGTGCCAAGGGTGAATCTGCGGTTGGTTATCGATCAGCTACCAAGAGTGTCGGCGATGCTGCTGCGGGTGTTTCACTAAACCCCTCGAAAGAAGCTTTGTTTACCCCGCAAAAGGGTGACTCGCTGATTGTGGTTGCTGACACCATTCGCTAATGCTGGATCAGATTCGCAAAGACATTCGCTCTTTTGCGCGTCCTTCCCATGCGATTGACCTCGCCTGGTTCTACAAGACCGGACCTGGTGAATACGGCGAGGGAGATAAGTTTCTAGGGGTTAAAGTCCCGGAGACTAGAGCGGTGGCCCGCGAATACAAAAACGCGGATTGGGCAACGATATCGGCGCTCGCTTCCAGCGAGTATCACGAGGACCGGTTGTGTGCGGTCGTGATCTTGACCAATCAATTTGAGAAGGCCAAAGATCCGGTAGTTCGAAAAGACCTGTTCGATAAATACCTCAGCCTCTACGACTTGGGCGCAATCAACAGTTGGGACCTGGTCGATGTCTCGGCCAATCGCTTTGGCAAGGTCTTAGTGTCTGACCCAAAGGCAATCGAGTTTTTGCTCAAGCGAGCAAGGTCAAAAAACCTTTGGATCCAGCGCAGTGCTGTAATTCTCACCTTCCCAATGATTGCTCAGTTTGACCTCGAGCCAACCTTTGCAATTTGTGAGGAGCTGCTAGATCACCCGCACGACCTAATCCACAAGGCGGTTGGCTGGTCGCTTCGAGAAGCGGGCAAGAAAGACCTAAGGCAATTGCGAGAGTTCCTAGAAAAGCACGCGGCAACCATGCCTCGAACCGCACTTCGCTACGCGATTGAAAAACTAAGCGAGAAAGAGCGCCAAGACTGGCTCAGTCGGAAAGCTCAAGCACAACAGGCACGTGGTCGCTAGGGCCTTCGCCCTTGCGCTCATCGCGCTCGATTGTTGCCCCGGTAACCCGCTCGGTTAGTGCCTCTGAGGTTAGGCAAAAATCAATTCGCATGCCGTTGTTCTTGGGGAAGCAAAGGTCTTTGTAATCCCAGTAGGTGTATTGGCCAGGAACCAGTTCGCGCACGGTGTCGGTCAAACCGATTTGTTCAAACGCTTCAAAGGCTTGACGCTCCGGTTCAGAAACGTGGGTTTCAAACATCGAAAGGTCGTAGACATCGGTATCCAGCGGGGCGATATTGAAATCTCCCATCAGGCAAAGCTCTAAATCCGGATTCTCCTCCAGCTGCTCTGCGGTGTTGGCAGCAAGTCGGTCGAGGAACTCCAACTTGTATTCCATGTGTGGATCTTCGAGACCGCGACCGTGTGGCACATAGAGCGACCAAATCCTCACACCGTTGAACGTGGCTCCAATAGCTCTCGCCTCAACAACGTCTTTGAACTGCGGCTGTTGGGCAAATTCAAACTCAACATCCTCTGGCTCAAGGTCAGCTTTGTAGGCGAAGGCAACACCATTCCACTGGTTTAGGCCGTGTGCAATGACCTTGTACCCGATGGCTTCAAAGTCTGCATAGGGGAATTGCTCGGGCTTGCACTTGATCTCCTGCATCCCCAGCACATCCAGTTGAATGCGCTCCAAAAACGGGATGACTCGTGGCGCTCGAGCGCGAATCGAGTTGACGTTCCAAGTTGCAATCTTCACCTCTCAACTCTAAACGGCAATCCTTGCTAGCCTTGCCCCATGACCTTCACAGCCCCTGAAAAACCACGTCTTGTCGAACTAATCAAAGAGCTGGCAGTTGTGCACGGCAAGGTCACGCTTTCCTCCGGGCTTGAGGCCGATTACTACGTTGACCTTCGCAGGGCAACCCTGCACCACGAGGCAGCCCCGTTGATTGGCAAGGTCATGCTCAAGTTGCTGGATGACAACGGCTTTGGCGATGTCGATGCCGCAGGTGGCCTCACCATGGGTGCTGACCCGGTGGCAAGTGCACTGCTGCACCAGGCTGCAGCCCAGGGCCGCAAGCTCGATGCCTTTGTGGTTCGGAAGCAGGCCAAGGCTCACGGCATGGGCCGTCAGGTCGAAGGGCCAAGCGTTGCCGGTAAGCGCGTGGTAGTTCTAGAGGACACCTCTACTACCGGTGGATCACCACTGACTGCTGCCGAGGCCCTAAAGGCTGCCGGTGCGAATGTGGTTGCGGTTGCCACCGTGGTTGACCGTGACACCGGTGCCCGTCAGGCGATTGAGGCTGCTGGTTTTGCCTACCTAACCGCCATCACCCTAGAAGACCTAGGTCTAACGAAGTAGGTCTCGTGAAGCGCAACCTAGCGCCTTTTGTTCTGCTCCAGTTCGCCTCAATAACGAGTGTTATCTCTGGAGCGATGGTGTTTATTGCCATCCCATGGATAGCACTTGAGATCACTGGAACTTCAACCGCAGCCGGTCTGGTGGTTTCGCTCACCGCAATTCCAGGACTGCTGCTGTCTCCGGTGATTGGTTCGTTTATCGACAAGGTCGGTAGAAGAAATGCCGCCAGTTGGTCCGAGCTCCTAACCGTTCTCACATCGGTGATGATTCCGATCTTCTCGGGATTTTGGGAGCTCACCCTGACCGCCTTGATCGGTATCGGAATCTTGCGAGCTGTGGTTGCCCCCGGTGGTTCAACGGCTCGCAAGTCTTTGGTTCCGGATGTTGCGGCAGCTGGCAAGTTGACTTTGGATCGAGCCAACTCAATCCATGAGGCGATCTTCGCTTCAGGTTTTGCGATTGGGCCGGCGCTCGCCACCTTCTGCATCGCAATTATGGGCTCGGCCAACACCTTCTGGGTGGTGGCTGGGTTTGGGGCGGTATCCGCCTTCTTTGCGTTCCTGATTCGTGTGACCGAGCAGCACGAGGAGAACGACGAGAGCGAGAAAGAACCGTTTTACATCTATGCGGTTCAAGGCTTCAAGATCTTATTTAAGACCCCTTCGGTCTTGGTGCTGATGTCGGCGATCATGACGCTGGCTCTGATTTACCTACCAACCGAGATGCTTATCCTGCCAACCGCCTACAGCCAAATGGATAACCCAGAGGGCCTCGGTACTGTGGTCTCGGCGATGGCCTTTGCATCGGTGTTCGGAGCACTGTTCTTCGAGCAGATCCACAAGCGCATTAGCTACTCAAATATCTTGCGAATTGGCATCCTGGGTGTGCCGCTGTCGATGCTGCCGATGAGTCAACTGCCACCGCAGTGGGCGATGATCTTCTTCGGTTTGATTCTCGGTTTGGTCTGGGGTCCGCTGTTGCCGCTACTCAACACCGTGATCCAGCAGAAGATCCCGGCCAATAAGCGCGGCCGAGTCTTTTCCTTGGAGATGACGGTTTGGTCAGCCGGGCCAATGATTTCCATGGTTGCGGTTGGAAGCCTGGTGGATGCCTTGGGCGTGAAGCCGATCTATCTTGCGCTATCGCTCGGGGTCTTAATTGCTGGCATCTTGGTCTCAACCAACAAATACATCAAAGAGCTCGATAGCTAAATCAAATCCGCAACTGAGTTCAAAATCTCGGTCGGCCTAAACGGATACTTGGCAATTTCTGCGTCATCCG
>CAZZHB010000094.1:0-5005 GCA_964653615.1 uncultured Aquiluna sp. | reverse complement strand
TGGGTTAGTCGGGCCACCGGTTCTGGTAACGACCCTGAGCTTGCCCAGATCTTCGACTCTCGACTCAATCTCATCTTCCATGAAGTCACGCTCGTGACTGGAGAAAATAACTACGAGAGGTTTGCGCACGTTCTGGTTTGCAATCGCAAGTTCCTCAAGGATTGGGAAAATGCGGTTTGACCAACCAAGAATCAGGGTGTGGCCAGAATCGATAACTGGGCTGCGACCCTTGCGCAATCTTGCGAAGGTGCGCTGGATAGCACCAACCACATAACCGATAACGCTGGCGGTAAGGGCCGTGGTGGTGACCCAATACATCACCGCGATGATTCGGTCAGCCCAGGTTGGCTCGCCACCCAAAGACAAGATCTTGGTGAAGGATGCCCAGAACAGATCGAAGAAGCTCAGGTTTGCCGGGTCTGCCGCCTGAGTCAGCGCTGGGATTGCCAACAGGGTGGACTTGACGCCAACCATGATCAGGGCAATCACCATCATCAATAGCAAGACATAGAGCACGAAGGTGCCAGCCTTGGCGATTGAGTTATCGAAGTTGTATCTCAGGCGTGCCCAGGTGCCAATCTTGCTCTTTGTAGCCTGAGCAATTTCACCCTGTGCACCTTGTCCGTAGGAACGGTTTGGCTCGTTAGTCGACATAGCCCAAAGTTTAGTGAGCCGACCAATGCCAAGTGAAGAACTTGGCCCGTCGTTCCGCTAACGGAATGATTACTGAGCTGTGACGCTCAAGCCACTGCCTTGCGGGTCCACATCAACCACTACGGCAGCACCATCAACAACCTGACCAGCAAGTAGCAAATTCGCTAGCCGATCTTCGATTTCACGCTGCATCAACCGCCTGAGTGGACGTGCTCCATAAACCGGGTCATAACCCTTTTCAGCCAACCAAAGCCTTGCTTGCGGAGTGACTCCGAGGGTGAGCCTGCGCTGTTCAAGGCGTTCGGTTAGCTTGTCGACATTGAGGTCGACAATCGAACCGAGTTCATCGATGGTGAGGGCATCAAAGAGCACGATGTCATCGAGACGGTTTAGGAACTCCGGCTTGAATGCACTTCTGACCATCGCCATCACGCCCTCGCGCTTTTGGTCCTCGGTGAGCTCTGGGTCGATCAAGAACTGCGAGCCGAGGTTCGAGGTCATGATCAAGATCACATTTCTAAAGTCAACGGTTCTGCCCTGGCCGTCGGTCAATCGACCGTCATCCAGCACCTGCAGCAAGATGTCGAAGACTTCGGGGTGGGCCTTTTCAACCTCGTCCAAAAGCACTACCGAGTAGGGCCTGCGGCGAATTGCCTCGGTGAGCTGACCACCCTCTTCGTAACCGATGTATCCCGGAGGAGCACCGACCAATCTTGAGACGCTGTGCTTCTCGGCGTATTCAGACATATCGATGCGAACCATCGACTTCTCGTCATCAAACAAAAACTCCGCGAGGCTTTTCGCCAACTCAGTTTTTCCAACACCGGTGGGGCCTAGGAACATAAACGAACCGGTTGGCCTGGATGGGTCAGAAATTCCAGCCTTTGATCTGCGAACCGCATCAGAGACTGCCTTAACCGCTTGCTTTTGCCCGATCAGACGCTTGCCGAGCTGGGCCTCAAGGGTTAGTAGCTTCTCGCTTTCGCCTGCCAAGAGCTTGCCGGTTGGGATTCCAGTCCAAGCCGAGACCACGGCTGCGATCTCGTCCTCAGATACCTGCTCACCAACCATTCGGTCGGTGCCGTCAGACTCTTGGTTCTCGGCCTGACTCAACTGCTTTTCCAGCTGCGGGATCTCGCCGTAGAGCAGCTTGGAGGCAAGCTCGAGGTTCGATTCGCGCTGAGCGCGATCGGCTTCGATGCGAAGTGCATCCAACTTGGTTTTTAGTTCACCAATCTTGTTGAGCTCGCTGCGCTCTTTTTCCCACCTGGCATTTAGCGCATCTAGCTTTTGCTGCTTTTCGCTCAGGTCCTCCTGCAGTTTCTCTAGACGCTGCTTGGAAGCCTCGTCTTTTTCTTTCTTCAGGGCAAACTCTTCAAGCTTTAGGCGGTCGACGGCTCTTCTAAGCTCATCAATCTCAACAGGTGCGGAGTCGATCTCCATGCGCAATCTGGAAGCGGCCTCATCAACTAGGTCGATTGCCTTATCGGGCAACTGCCTACCGGAGATGTAGCGGTTTGAAAGTTGAGCGGCTGCGACCAGGGCACTGTCGGCGATGGTCACCTTGTGGTGTGCTTCGTAGCGCTCCTTTAATCCACGCAAGATTGCCACGGTGTCATCAACCGATGGTTCGCCGACGAATACCTGCTGGAATCTCCGCTCCAACGCGCTGTCTTTCTCGATACGCTCCCGATACTCATCCAAGGTGGTAGCGCCGATTAGGCGCAATTCACCCCTTGCCAACATTGGCTTGAGCATGTTTGACGCATCCATTGAGCCATCGGCTGCACCGGCACCAACCAGGGTGTGGAGCTCATCGATAAAGGTAATAACTGCACCCTCGGCATCTTGAATCTCTTTTAGCACCGCCTTTAGGCGCTCTTCAAATTCACCGCGGAACTTCGAACCGGCAACCATGGCACCTAGGTCAAGGCTGATCAAGGTCTTGCCCTTCAGGCTCTCCGGCACATCGCCCGCCACAATACGTTGCGCTAGCCCTTCGACCACTGCGGTCTTTCCCACGCCTGGTTCACCAATTAGCACCGGGTTGTTCTTGGTTCGGCGCGATAGCACCTGGCTCACTCGGCGTATTTCGGCATCCCGACCGATAACCGGGTCGAGCTTGCCAGCCCTCGCTATCGCGGTTAGGTCAATACCGAACTGCTCCAGCGCAGACTTTTGGTCTTCTTGGCTTGGTTGCTGATTCATCTTGTCCTCCTCCACAGCACTACGGATCCGCTCCTCTCTGGCCTTTGACCAGGGTTTAGTCGGATAACTCCTTGCTCGCCGGCTGCGAATACTCGCTTGCCGGGTTGGTTCATAACTTGGTTCGCCAGCTCGGTTTCAAGATCACGAACGCGTTGCTTTAGATCCTGGTTCTCGGTCACCAGCTCGAGCACCCTGCGGATGCCCTCAAGCGATACGCCCTCTTGGGAAAGCCTTGATATTTCGCGTAGCTTGGCAACATCGGCCATGGTGTAGCGGCGGGATTGACCCTGGGTTCTGGTTGGTGAAACCAAGCCCATCCGGTCATACTGCCTAAGCGTCTGCGGGTGCATATTGGCAAGCTCCGCAGCAACCGAAATAACAAACAGCGGGGTGTTCTCGTTGAGTTCCATCCGCTTTCCCTCCTTAGAGCGTTCCGGCTCGTTGGATTAGATCTGCTCTTGGGTCCTCATCTGGCAATTCCTTATCAAACTGCTCAATGAGTTTGGCTGCCTTATCACTCACGTGAGAAGGGACGGCGATTTCGACGGTGGCAAGCAGGTCGCCCTCTTTGCCGGCGCGCTGCACGCCTTTACCCTTCACGCGAAGCGTGCGGCCATTTGGGGTTCCCGGCGCAACCTTGAGCTTTACCGGCGCCTCACCAAGTAGTGGAACCTGGATCGTCGCACCCAGAATCGCCTCGGCAATTGTTACCGGCACCGTCACCCGAACATTGTCGCCATCGCGTGAGAACACGGCGTGTGGCTTCACCTTGATGGTGACAACTAGGTCACCCTTTGGTCCACCGTTCGGTGATGACTGACCTTTGCCGGAAACCTTGAGCTTCTGACCATCTTGGATGCCGGCTGGAACTTTGAGGTTTACCGTCTCACTACCGACATTGATCTTGAGCGTGGTGCCCTTGATCGAGTCGATGAAATCAATGGTTGAAGAGGTGCTTAGGTCCTGACCGCGCTGCGGTCCGCCAAAGCCACCAAATCCTCCAAAGCCACCCTGTGGGAAGCCGCCGCCGAAGAGGTTGCTAAATACATCCTCAAAGCCGCCGGCGGAACCTGGTCCCTGCTGGAAGCGAGCGCCGCCGCCCATCGCACGAATCGCATCGTATTCCCGACGCTGATCCTTGTCCGATAGCACGTCATAGGCCTCGGAGATGTCCTTGAACCTTGCCTCAGCCTTGGCATCACCCGGGTGTAGATCCGGGTGATTTTCCTTGGCCAGCTTGCGGTAAACCTTCTTGAGTTCGGCTTCTGAAACGTCCTTGGCAACGCCAAGGATCTTGTAGAAGTCCTTCTCTACCCAGTCTTGAGATGCCATTTAGTTCACCTACTCCGCAGGTACGAATACCGCTACCTTCGCAGGGCGCAGCATGCGCTCCCCGATTCGGTAGCCCAGTTCCACAACATCGGCAACAACTGCCTCGGTGACCTCAGGGTTTGGAGTCTGAATCAGAGCATCGTGGTGCTCTGGGTCAAACTTGTCGCCCTTGGCCCCAAAGGAAACCAGCCCGAACTTGTCACCCGCGTTTTTCAACTTGGTGGCAATGGCGGCCATCGGAGTTCCCTCCTGCAAATCGCCATGTTGCTCGGCACGGGTTAGGTCATCAAGCGCTGGTAGGAATGCACGAATTGCTTCGGCAATCGCCGCCTGGCGCTCTGCTCCACGATCGCGCTCAACTCGAGCGCGGTAGTTTACGAAGTCGGCCTGCAGTCGCTGCAGGTCCTGTAAGATCTCCAGCTCACGGTCGATTTGGTCCTTGTCTTCGACCACCGATTCGGGCTCAACTGGTGAGCCCTCCTCGGTCATCTCCGATGCCGGATCGCCCTCGTGGTGTGAAGGATCCTTCTCGTTTAGGTTCTCGTCGGACATTACTTCTTGTCCTTGTCGTCCTCGTCCTCTCCAACCTCGGCGTCAACGACATCCTCGGTCTGGGCTTCAGCAGCTGCTTCACCCTCAGCTGGCTGCGCGGCGTAGATTGCCTCGCCTAGCTTTTGCTGGGAGCTCATTAGCTTCTCCTGAGCGGACTTCACTGCCTCGATGTCCTCACCGGCAAGCGCAGTCTTTAGAGCGTCAACGTCGGCCTGAACCTCGGTCTTTACCTCTTCAGGTAGCTTCTCGTCGTTGTCCT
>CAZZHB010000093.1:0-5031 GCA_964653615.1 uncultured Aquiluna sp. | reverse complement strand
CACGTTTGGATTCATGGCCAAGGACCTTGCGATGCAAAGACGCTGCTGCTGACCTCCGGAAAGTGAAAGCGCGGGCTCGGAGAGACGGTCCTGTACTTCATTCCACATCGAGGCTCTGGTCAGAGACTGCTCGACCAAAGCATCTCCGTCTTCGATCTTTCGACCCGAAAGCTTGAGGCCAGAAAGGATGTTCTCTTTGATCGTCATGGTTGGAAATGGGTTTGGCTTTTGGAACACCATGCCGATGTCAATTCTTACGTTGACTGGATCTACTGCCTGAGCGTAGATGTCCTGACCGTTTAGCAGCACCTGACCGGAAAGCCCGGCTCCCGGAATTAGCTCGTGCATGCGGTTTAGAGTCCTGATGAAAGTTGACTTGCCGCAGCCGGAAGGTCCAATCAGCGCAGTGACGTGATTGTTCTGAAACTGCAAGGAGACATCACGCAACACGTGGCGCTCACCAAACCAGACATTGATGTCCTTGGTTTCTAGGTGAATAGGACTTGTCATGTTTACTTTCTCCTCTTGGGCTTGGAGCCGACTCGTGTGGCCGATGCCACACGTGCTCCGACGAACAGGATTCCAACAAATAGCAGTAGCACTAGGGCAGCTCCCCAGGCACGCTGCAAACTGGTTGCATCGCCTAGGTACAGGAAGTTATAGATGTAGGTCGGCAAGGTCGCCATACCACCCGACAGTGGGTTTAGGTTGGTCTCGTTGGCGATGATTGCGGTCAAGATCAACGGAGCAGTCTCACCAATGATGCGAGCCACACCAAGCAAAACCGCGGTCACGATTCCAGATTTCGCAGCAGGCAATGTCACCATGAAGAATGCTTTGTAGCTTGGAGCGCCAAGCGCCAGCGCACCATTTCTCAACTCGGTTGGAACCAGGCGAAGGGCTTCCTCAGCCACGCGTGAGATTGTGGGCAACATCAGCGGAATCAGCGCCAGCGATGCCATCAAACCAACTTGGTTTGACCAGCCGCTGACGATCAACATCGAGTAGATAAACAACCCTGCAACCACCGAAGGCAAACCGGCTAGAGCCTGCAGCAAAGTGCGGACCACTCCCCTGGCGCCATCGCGGGTTTCGGTCAGGTAGACAGCGGTTGCTACGCCCAGTGGAACGGTAACAATCGTTGTGATTCCGGTAATGATGACCGATCCCAAGATGGCGTGGCCAACACCACCAATTTCCAAGCCGGTGGTGCCGGTGATGTAGCGATTGTTTTGGTAAATGAAGTGAGGAGATAACGCGGCCGCGCCCTCAGAGATAACGCTCCAAATCACCGATGCCAACAGCACCATCACGAAGGCCGAGAAGAAATAGGTGACCACCATTAGGAGGCCGTCATTGATGCCCTTGCGGCCATAAGCGTAAAAGCCTGCCCAGGCCCCGAATGCCAATTGGATTGGCAAGAAAATCGTTAGCAGTGCCGCCATGAAGTCAAGTTGTAGCCCGATCCAAGACGCCAGAAAAATTGCCGCTGGAACCAAAGTGGTAACCCAGGACGCAACCCGCACTCGACTGCCTAGTTTGGTCCAGGGAGCTGCATCTTTTGGTCTTGGCCTAGAAAGCGTCTCGGTCACATCTTCCTCCAAGGTTGAGCCTTAGCCACGATGTAAGAGGCGATTGAGTTCACAATCAGGGTGACCACGAATAGCACAACACCAGCTGCCAACAGGGCAGACAGCTCAGTCTCAAGTGCCTCATTGAAGCGTGCTAGGACTAGCGATGCCACTGCACCACCTGAGGGCTCAAGAATCTTGAACCAGTTGAATTCATCGAAGGTGAGATTCAGCACGAAGAAGATGGCAACGGTCTCACCCATGGCTCGACCCAGCGCCAACAGAACTCCACCAACAATTCCGCCCGATGCGGTTGGCAGGATCACCTTACGGAAAATGGTTTCCCTGGTGCCACCAAGTGCCATCGCGCCCTTGATGATTTCCTGATCCATCTGGGAGAAGATCTCGCGGGTGATGGACGAGATGATTGGAACAATCATCACAGCGATAACCAGCGAAGCGATAAACGGTGAGCGCAGGAAGATGTCGACCGCATTGCTGAAGATCGGAATGAAGCCGAGTGATTCGCTGAGCATGCGACCCCATTCGGCCGCCACCGGAGAGAACACTCCCAAGCCCCAAAGACCAATCACTACCGATGGGATGGCAGCCAATAGGTCAACAATCACAGTTGCGACCTTGGCCAGCTTTGGTGGTGCCAAGAATGCGATGAAATATGAAATCGAAATTGCCATCGGAACCGCCAGCGCAACACCGATGGCTGCGATTAGAAGCGATCCGTAAAGCATTGGACCCATGTGGAAGATCTGCGGGTCTGAGGTTGAGTTCCAGCCCGCCCCAAAAATGAAGTTCACGACCCCTTGAGATTCAAAGGCGGGCCAAGCGCGAAGCATCAGGAAGAACAGGATTGCTGCCACCAAAACGAATGATGAGTAACCGGCAACCTTAGCCACGGCGAAAAAGACTTTGTCGGCGGTGCGAGATGGCTTACTGCGCAGCTTCAGGCGCTTGGGCGCGACATCATTCGACATGCCCTCTAGCGTGGAGTCTGCGGGTTGAATTGACGCTAACGCAAGGTTAACGGAAGGTTAACTGAGAGCGAGCTTTACGCTAATGAAACTGGCACGCCAGTCCAGATTTGCTGCATGCGAACCAGCATGACAACCACGGTTAGCACACCAGCCCCCATGATGACAGTGGACCAACGGCGTCGTTCAACCAATGCCCAGACAGCTGCTCCGACCGGCACCATGATGGCGACAATCAAATAACCGAAGAACTCCCAGGTATCCAGGACTGCCCGCTGCCCCAAAATCACCAGTGTGATTGAGGCGATCAACTGCATCAGCAAGCCGAATTCACTACCTGCGACTAGGGCCAGCGAGAAACCGGATGGCTTCCTGCCGATTAGGCCCATGACAACAAGCAGCAACCCAGCCGCCACGCCATACCAAAGCTGGATCTGATACCACCACTCAAGCACTAAAAACCTCCGGGAAAACCACTAGTGATTTGACTTGATTTCCCACTGGTTCCAACACGGCCAACAGCTCTGCATTCCAAGTCGCGGCGATTGGACCTGAGGCATTTAGTTCAATTCGCTTTCCGTGCACGATGTCCCGGGCCTGCTCGAAGGTGAGCGTGGTGGATTCGAATAGGGTTTGGGCGGCCTGAACCAGAGAAATCAATACCGGTGGCTGGTCGATCTCAGTGGCGTGCTGAAGGTCGAAATTGCCAATCTTGGTTCGACGCAGCATGGTTAGGTGTCCACCCACCCCAAGTGCCGAACCGATGTCTCTGGCCAACGCTCGAATATAGGTTCCCGATGAACAGTCAACAATCACGTCAAAGTCCAAGAAATCGCCAGCCAATCTCGGCTCTGAAGTTCTTTGGAACCTGGAAACGTTGACCCGTCGGCCTTTGAGTTCGACTTCCTTGCCATCACGAACCAGGTCATAGGCGCGCTTGCCATCCACCTTGATTGCACTAACCGAGGATGGGATCTGGGTAATCTCACCGGTCAGTTTTGCAATCTCAGCATCAATCTGGGAACTGGCTATGTCTTTGGCGGATGCGGAGAAAACAACATCGCCTTCGGCATCATCGGTGTGGGTGGCCGCACCCAGACGAATGGTTGCGACGTATTGCTTATCGCTACCGGAGATGAACTGCAGCAACTTAGTTCCACCATCGACGCCAAGCACTAAGAGTCCAGTTGCCATTGGGTCCAAGGTGCCGGCGTGGCCGATTTTCCTGGTTCCCAAAATGCCACGTAGTTTTGCAACCACGTCGTGGCTTGTCCACCCCGGCTGCTTGTCAATCAGCACCAGTGAGGATGGCATTACTCTTCCGAGGTCTTTGGCTTGATGTATGGATCGGCATCGCCGGCAGGTGCGGCATTCTTGGCGATCTTCTCAAGCTCTGCATCGCGACGCTTGGCTTCTGCCAGTAGGTCAGCCATGGCTCCGGCAGCAACCGGAACCTCATCGTTGATGAATTCGATCGACGGAGTAATTCGAATCCCGAGGTGGCGACCGATCTCGCTGCGAAGCCTGCCTTTATAGGTCTCCAAGATTTCTGCGGACAGTTCCTGGTCCTCTTTGCTACCAAACACCGTGTAGTAGAGCTTGGCCTGCGAAAGATCCGGGCTTACGCGAACGTCGGTGATGGTCACAAAGCCCAGGTCCGGGTCTTTGATGACCTTTTCCATAGCCTCTGCGGCCAATACCTTGATTCGCTCACCTAGTCGACGAGCACGTGCGTGATCGACCACTAGACCCTCGGCTTCTCAACCATCTCGTAGGTCTCAATGACGTCATCGACCAAGATGTCGTTGAAGTCGCCAAGACCGATACCACACTCGTAGTCAGCCTTTACCTCAGTGGCGTCGTCCTTGAATCGCTTCAGGGAGTCAACCTTCAGACCTTCCTTGATCATCACGCCGTCACGCAGCACACGAGCCATTGCGTTGCGTCGGATTAGACCCGAACGAACGTAAGAACCTGCGATGGTGCCGAACTTGGAAGAGCGGAAGATCTCGCGAACTTCCGCGGTACCCATCTGCTTCTCTTCGTACTCTGGCTTGAGCATGCCCTTGAGCGAGCTCTCGATGTCATCCAAAGCGTTGTAGATAACACTGTAGAAACGTACGTCGACGCCTTCGCGGTCAGCACGCTCCCTGGCCTTGTTGTCCGGGCGAACGTTAAATCCAATGATGACTGCGGAGTCAACGGTTGCCAGGTTGACGTCAGACTCGGTAATCGCACCAACACCACGGTGGATGATGCGAAGCTGAACGGAATCGTCAACCTCGATCTTGAGCAAGCTGTCTTCCAGAGCCTCAACAGCACCGGAAACGTCACCCTTGATGATGAGGTTGAGGGACTCAACCTTGCCCTCTTCGAGTGCCTTGGTGAAGTCCTCAAGCGATAGCTTCTTGCGAGTCTTTGCCAGTAGCGCGTTACGGTCTGCTGCCTCACGCTTCTCAGCGATTTGGCGG
>CAZZHB010000092.1:0-5040 GCA_964653615.1 uncultured Aquiluna sp. | reverse complement strand
CATGCTTCGCGTTTTCTTTACTGGAGCCTTCCGCAAGCCACGTGAGCTGAACTGGCTGGTTGGTTTCTTCCTATTCCTAGCTGGTATGGGTGCTGGCTTTACCGGGTATTCGCTTCCAGATGACCTGCTTTCCGGTAACGGTCTGCGCATTATCGATGGAATGCTGAAGGCAATTCCATTTATTGGACCTTCCATCTCCTCCGGTCTATTTGGTGGAGAGTTCCCAGGTGATGAGGTTGTGGCACGTCTATACAGCCTCCACATCATGATCATCCCTGCGTTGATCATTGTGCTACTGGCAGTTCACTTGATGATGGTTATCATCCACAAGCACACTCACTACTCAGGCCCTGGAAAGACCGATGACAACGTCGTAGGCTTCCCGCTGATGCCGGTTTATGTGGCCAAGGCTGGTGGATTCTTCTTCCTAGTCTTCGGTGTCTTGATGGCGATTTCTGCGACCTTTACCATCAACCCGATCTGGAACTACGGTCCATATGACCCATCTCCAGTGTCCGCAGGTACCCAGCCGGACTGGTACATCGGTTGGCTAGATGGTGCGCTGCGCCTAGCGCCATCGAAGCTAGATATCTATGTATTTGGCATTGTGCTACCTATGGGTGTCCTACTACCGCTGGTTATCTCCCTGTTGTTCCTGGCTATCGTTGCGGCTTACCCATTCATTGAGAAGTGGGTTACTGGTGACGACCGCGAGCACCACGTTTTAGACCGCCCAAGAAACGCACCAACCAGAACCGGCATTGGAGCTGCTGGCGTCACCTTCTACGCGGTGCTTTGGGCCGGTGCCTCGACCGACCTAATCGCCACGAACTTCCAAATGTCACTAAACCACGTTCTTACCAGCATGCAGATCCTGTTGATCATCGGGCCGGTTATCGCTTACTGGGTTACCAAGCGAGCATGTCTAGCTCTGCAGCGTAAGGACCGTGAAATTGCTCTGCACGGTCGTGAGACCGGCCGCGTTGTTCGCTTGCCTCACGGTGAGTACATTGAGGTGCATGAGCCAGTTGACAAGTATGAACTATGGAAGCTGGTTGACTTCAAGGACTACCAGCCAACTCTGGCCCGACCAAACGCTCAGGGCAAGATCACCCTTAGCAGCCGAATCAGGGCAGCACTTTCGAGCTTCTACTTCGAGGATCGAATTGCTCCTGTTTCAAAGGCTGAGTATGAGCTAGCTCACGCAGACCACTCCCCTGCTCCGGCAGTCGAGAAGCCAAAGCGCAAGCCAAAGGCTCTAGCTGGAAAGAAGTAAGTCTAAAAAGAAAAACCCCTGGTCCTAGGATCAGGGGTTTTTTATTTGAGCATCCGACTCATCAAAATGTGCTTATCGTCGAGCATTGCCACCGGTTGGAATCCAGCCTTTTCGAACATCGGCTTGGGTCCACGATATCCCCACGCTTTGAATTCAGGATCATTTAGCGGAGCACTCTGCACCTGAGTAAAGCCCTGGCTTGGTAGATCCTTCAAAGCGAAGTCCAAAAGATTGGTGGCGAGTCTTTGCCCCTGCCATTTCTGGTCAATCACGAAACAAATAATCGCTGCCACATCTTCTCGTTGCGGTGGGAGCGCGACAAAGTTGTTAAATTTATTGGCAGCCATCCAGCCAACAACTTCCTCCCCCATCTCTGTCTTCAACACCGCGACATAGCCTTGCATCGTGCCATTGGCAATGCGATCGCAGGCTTTGGCTCGATTTAGTTGGCCTTTGGCGTTAGGGTCTTCGTTTTCAGCTGGACTGTTGAGATAGAACTGGCAATAACATCCTCGCCACTGGGGTTGGGACTCAAATGCCGGTCCGTCCATGAACGCCATGAACTTCTGAACTTCAACATCTGAAAGTCTGCGGTATTCGATCACCTCAAGAGCCTATTTCAATAAATGCTGAAAAGGTAAAGGCCTCGAGGGTTAGCTCGAGGCCTTCTAACGTGGAGATGGGGGGAATTGAACCCCCGTCCAATGCAAAGATTGTGACTCTTCTACGGGTGTAGCTTCATAAGTCGTTCTACTCGGCCCCTGAATTTGTCTGAAGCAACTACGCAGACAGGCCCAGTCGCAGTAAAAGTCCCAACTGAGCCTGCGACACACTCAATCAGCAAGATTTCTAAATGACGCCTGGGTCTAGGACGAAATCAAACCTAGTCAGACGGACTTCGGGGCTAGCTTAAGCGGCTAGGGCGAAGTCGGCGCGCTTTGTATTGGCACCTATTGTTTTACACAGATCGTTTACGAGATAACTGTGCATCCTCGACCCGCTTCATTCACGCAAACACTGCAATGTCGAAACCGATCATCCCCATGTTTAGTTGTTTAGTAGCATCTTGGACTGGCCAAGAACCAAATACTAACAGCACTAACTGACAACAAGCTGTGTTAAAAGCGCTCTAAGGCCTCGGCTGTCGTTAGAACTGTCGCAAATTCGCCATCCAAGTTGGCAGCCGTCATGCGCATGACATCGACAGCGCGAGTTACGGTGCCGTCCTTGTGAGTCAGATCGAAGGCATCTGTGGCATCAATTACGAAACTGGTGTTGTAACCGAGATTTCCTGCCATGCGCGCAGTAGTTTCACAGCACCGATTGGTGGTAATTCCACAAATAACAACATTCCTGAAGTTTCGTTTGGTTAGCCAAAGGTGCAGATCTGGCGTGCCATAGAAAGCCGAATTCACCGACTTTTGGATCACCACATCGTTCGGCCCATCAAGAATGGGTTCGAGACTATTTCCGGAATTACCTGGGTTTAGCGGCGACTCAGGATGTTTGGAGTTGTGCTTTACAAACACGATTGGCAGCTTTTTCGTTCGCCAATGCGCAACCAAGTTTGAAATGTTGCTAAGGGCATCCGGATTGCCGTTTAGACCCCAACGAGGATCACGGAAACCCTGCTGGACGTCTATGACGATAAGTACTGGGTCAGCGCTCAAAATGTTAGTGAGCGTGGGCGCCGCGGCTGTATTCGTAGACGAAACCGATGATTCCGACGATCGCGAATGGCACCGCAATGAAGAACAGCCACCAACCAACAGCAAGTGACGTGAAAGCGACCGCACTGGACGCACCAAGAACCATCGGCCACCAGCTCCATGGTGAGTAGAAACCTACCTCGCCAGACTCATCTTCGATGTTGCCGTTTAGGTTGTCCTCAGGCAGCGTGCCAGAGCGCTTCATGCCAGACCACAGGTAGTAAGCAATGAAGACGGCCAGAATCACCAACAATGCCATAGCAGCAGTGCCGATTGGCTCGACGTGGCCCCACTCCAAGTAGGTCCAGATTGCGTAAGCGATATCTGCAACCGTGAAGTAAGCGGCCATTACCAGCAGGATTACGATGTTTGAACGCATTAGATGCGGCCCTCCTTTGCATATGCTTCCTTGGCTTCAGGAGCTGCATACTCTGGGTGGTTCAAGTCAAACGCTGGAGACTCCGAGCGAATACGTGGGATCGAGTGGAAGTTGTGGCGAGGGAATGGTGATTCCGTAGCCCACTCCAAGGAGCGTCCGTAGCCCCATGGGTCCTTCAGCTCAGTCTTGACACCCTTGCGGTAAGTCACCCAGACGTTCCATAGGAATGGAATCATCGATAGCGCCAGGATCGCCGCACCGATGGTTGAGACGATGTTCATCTCGGTAAAGCCGTCTTCAGGTAGGTAGGTTGCGTAGCGTCGAGGCATGCCAATGACGCCCAACCAGTGCTGAATCAAGAACGTCACGTGGAAACCGATGAACAGCAACCAGAAGTGAATCTTTCCAAGACGCTCGTTCAGCATCTTGCCGGTGAACTTAGGCCACCAGAAGTAGAAGCCTGCGAACATCGCGAACACTACGGTTCCAAAGACCACATAGTGGAAGTGCGCCACCACAAAGTAGCTGTCAGATAGGTGGAAGTCCAGCGCTGGCGATGCCAAGATAACACCGGTCAGACCACCGAATACGAAGCTGACCAAGAAGCCCAGGCTCCATAGCATTGGAGTCTCGAACGTAATCGAGCCCTTCCACATTGTTCCAATCCAGTTAAAGATCTTCACTCCCGTTGGCACCGCAATCAGCATTGTTGTGAATGCGAAGAAGGGCAGCAGTACCTGACCGGTGACGTACATGTGGTGCGCCCAAACGGTCATGGAAAGTGCTGCAATCGAGATCGTCGCATAAACCAATGTGCGGTAACCAAAGATTGGCTTACGGCTAAAGACTGGGAAAATCTCCGAAACGATACCGAAGAATGGCAGCGCCAAGATGTAAACCTCTGGGTGACCGAAGAACCAGAACAGGTGCTGCCAAAGCATGGCGCCGCCATTTTCTGGATCGAAAATGTGAGCGCCAAATCTGCGGTCAGCACCGAGTGCGAATAGCGCCGCTGCTAGCGGTGGGAAGCACATGATTACCAGGATTGAGGTAACCAAGGTGTTCCAGGTAAAGATTGGCATTCTCCACATGGTCATACCAGGGGCACGCATGGTGATGATGGTCGTGATGAAGTTCACTCCACCCAAGATGGTTCCGAATCCGGAAAGCGCCAGACCAAACACCCATAGGTCACCACCGATACCTGGTGAGAATGTGGTGTTCGAGAGCGGTGCATAGGCAAACCAACCGAAAGAAGCTGCACCCTGCGGGGTGAAGAATCCCGAGACCGCAATCAAGCTGCCAAAGTTGTAGAACCAGTACGCGATGGCGTTCAGACGCGGGAACGCAACATCCGGAGCACCAATCTGAACTGGCATCAACACGTTTGCAAAACCGGCGAACAGCGGAGTTGCAAACATCAAAAGCATGATGGTGCCGTGCATGGTGAACAGCTGGTTGTACTGCTCCTTGGTTGCTACCACCTCAAGACCAGGCAGGGTTAGCTGGGCGCGAATGATAAGCGCCATGACTCCACCGATGAGGAAGTACATGAAGGAAGTGATCAGGTACAGATAACCGATCTTCTTGTGGTCGGTGGTGGTGAGCCAGTCGACCAGAATCTGACCCTTCGAGCGCTTTGGCGTGAAGGAGGTTGGGTTAGTAACAGGAGGAGT
>CAZZHB010000091.1:0-5073 GCA_964653615.1 uncultured Aquiluna sp. | reverse complement strand
GGGTTGCCGAGAAGCAAAGCACCAACAGTAGGTGACCGGCGACCATGTTCATCAGAAGACGAAGAGCCAGAGTCACTGGACGAAGAATGAAGGTAGACAGGAACTCAATTGGAGTCACCATCACATAGAAAGGCTTTGGCACTCCGGCTGGGAACAGCGCTGTGGAAAAGAACTTCAAGCCGTGCTTGCGCATACCAGCGTAGATAAAGGTGACGTATGCAACAGCGGCCAAAACCATCGGCAATCCGATAACTGAGCTGGCGGCGATGTTGGCGAACGGGATGATGCCGGTGATGTTCATGCCCAAAACCATGAAGAAGATTGTGGTCAATAGCGGCAAGAAGCGCTCGCCGTCTTTCTCACCAAGCTGTTCGTGTGCGATGGACTTGCGAACAAAGTTCAAAGCCATTTCGCCAAGCAGCTGGAAGCGGCCTGGAACCACGTTGCCGGATCGCACTGCTCGCTTGAATGAGCGGCTCCAGAAGTAGAACAAAACCACAAGCACTGTCAAAACAATCAGACGAATCATCATGATTCGGTTGATGGCGAATGGAGTGCCCTCAAATGCAACGATTTCTGGATAGAACTCCATGATCGAGGGTGGGTGGAATCCGCCCTCTTCGGCCGCAAACAGAGTCAGTGAACTAAACAGCTTCATACTCCTGGCTCGGGCGGCGTGATAAACCCCGCGGGTGGTCTAAGGAATTCCTCAAAAGTTTATCGGACGAATCCACGTTCTAAACCTCAAAAGTGAAAAAACTAATCCCGTGATTCCACAGTTGGGATTTTTGACCGCAAAACCACCCAGGAATCGATACCAAGACTGCCCAAAACGCTCAGCACAATCGCAAAGAAAAGTGTGGGTCCGTGGATGAAGTCGATGCGCTGCAATGCCGCTAGCAAGACTCCAAAGAGCACAACCTTCAAAAGCCAGCCGCCCAAGACCAGACCGTAGAAGCCACCCAGCGGAAGCCTTGCACCAAACAAGACGCTCAATATGGTCATCGAAGTGAAAACCAGCGCAATCGCCGCTCCCAACAGTGCAGTCAGCACGCCGTCGAATCCAACCAGCAGGTAACCCACCAGCGAGCAGATTGCAGCCACCGACAAAACCAATACCGCGCTGAGTTTCAGAGCCTTAGTGAATGCTTGGGCCGGACTATTTACCACGGAGTGCCTTTCTGAATTTGTAGCGTCTTTTGAAAACTGGCCAGTAGGTGTGCATCAGGGCAAGGATCAGCCAAAAGCCAAAGATAACCATGACCTGAGGCCAATCCAGCCAGAAGAACAGTAGAAGGGAAATCGAAACCAACGAGGTCCAGTGGTAGAAAACCATCACTGCGCCCTGGTGTGAATGTCCAACATCTTGAAGCTGGTGATGCAGGTGCTCTCGATCGGCTGCAAACGGGGATTGACCGCGCTTTAGCCTTCTAAACACCGCAAGCATCAAATCCAATAGCGGGATCACCAAAATCAGAACTGGAAGTGCCAGTGGAATAAGCGCCGGCAAAAGATCGTTCCTAGTGACGGTTGCCGGGTCAATTGAACCGGTCACGGTGATTGCCCCAACCGCCATTAAGAGTCCAAGCAGCATCGCGCCCGAGTCTCCCATGAAGATCTTGGCTGGGCGCCAGTTATGCGGCAGGAATCCAGCCACCATGCCCAAAACCAAAGCTGCCACCAATCCGGCGATGGAGAAGTAATTAGTTGGCGAGGTCTGCTGCGCTAACAGGTAGGTGTAGACAAAAAAGGCCAGTGTTCCAATGCCCACCACGCCGGCTGCCAAGCCATCCAGCCCATCAATAAAGTTCACGGCGTTCATAATCAGCACAATCACAAAGACGGTGACTGCGAATGAGACTGCAAAGCTGCCAACGGTAAGTCCGGCGATTGGCAGTGAAACGATTTGGATGCCAGAAGCCGCCAGAATCCAAGCTGCACCCATTTGACCGCCCATTTTTGCGGTCCAGTCCAGCTCAACCAAGTCATCCAACAGGCCGACCACGATGATCACTGCGGAGGCTGCCAACACTGCCCAAATTGGACCCGGGTTTAGGAAGATTGAGTCAAACCAACCGAAGCTAGCTGCTGCCAGCACTCCAGCCGCCAGTCCCAAAAACATCGCCACCCCGCCGATTCTCGGAGTTGGAGATTTGTGAACATCGCGCTCACGAATGGCTGGGTGAATGTTGTACTTTTTGGCCGTCCAGCGCACAACCCAGGTCGCCAGGTAGGTAACCACAGCAGTGAGTAGCGCAACTAGAAAATAGGCCCTCATTTAGTCGACCTTGAGCTCGACGTCCCCGATAACACTTCGAATTCGATCTAGTGACAAAGAACCTAGTCGAAGCACACGAATTGGCTCACCGGCCCGCACCTGGGAAAGATCCAAGATGGTGGAAGCCTCGCCCTTTGGACTGCCACCGGCATCTAGGTAGGTTGCAACCTTGTCTCCGAAGTAATCAACCGCTTGCTGGACGTTCACCGCGGCTGGTTGACCGGAGAGATTTGCGCTGGAAACCGCTAGTGGGCCGGCATCCTCCAAAAGAGCGAGCGTGATTTTGTGGTCTGGAACCCTAAGGGCGACCGTGCCTCGAGTCTCCCCCAAATCCCACTCCAGGGTGCTCTGAGCCTGCAAAACCATCGTCAACGCCCCAGGCCAAAACGCGGCAGCGAGTTGATTTGCAACCAGTGGCAGATCGTGAGCAAGGGCCGACATGGTTTCAACTTTTGGAATTAGCACAGGCGGTGGCGAGGTGCGATCGCGCCCCTTCAGATTTAGAAGTGCCTCAACGGCTTTGGCGTTGAAGGCATCCGCAGCTACCCCGTAGACGGTGTCGGTTGGGATGACAACCACTTCGCCGCGACCAAGGCCAACTTTTGCCTGGCGAAACCCAGTGAGCAAATCGGTGTCTACTGAGCAGTCATAAACCCGCATGTTGCCTCGCTATCTAATGGCCGTGATGGTTCGGTACCGCAGGGCTGCATCTTGAAATGCAGAAACGCTGTGCCAACCGTCCCTCAATAGTAATTCACGTATGGACTCTGACTGTCCGTCTGCGTGTTCAAGAACCAGTAGCCCTCCGGAGCGCAGCAGTGCAGCTGCAATGCCAGAGATGTCCCTGATGACATCCAGACCATCATCTCCCCCGTATAGAGCGAGTTCCGGGTCAAAGTCTCTGACCTCAGGGTCCATTGGAATGGCTGAGTTTGGAATGTAAGGCGGGTTGGAAATAACCACGTCCATTAGCCCCACCAAATCTGACACCACGTCTTGCATCGCGCCGAGCCTAAGTTCGACTGCTGCCGAGTGCCTGGCGATATTCTTAGCCGCATAGCCGTGGGCGGCCTCGGAAAGCTCCACTGCGTACACTTCGGTTCCTAAAACCTCGGTTGCCATCGCGATGGCGATTGCTCCAGAGCCAGTGCCGAGGTCAATAGCTTTTCCGGTGCCCGGAAGTTGGCGAAGGTAATCGATTGCGTATTGCACTACCTGTTCGGTTTCCGGTCTGGGGATGAAAACGCCAGGGCCGACCTCAAGTTCCAGCGAGCGAAATGCCGCCAGGCCGGTGATGTGCTGAAGTGGTTCACGCCGGATTCTTCGCTCTAGGGACTGGCTGAATAGCGCAAATTGGCCATCGGTCATTTCATAATCAAAAGTGATTTTGGTGAGCAGGTCTGAACGATCGGTGTCCAGCGCGAAGCAAAGTAGCCAGGTGGCATCGGCCTGAGGCGAGGGAACTCCAGCTAGCTCAAGCTGATTAGCTGCAAAGGCTAAAGCCTCAACCAGCTTCATTACTCAGCCTGAAGCGCTGCGAGTCTGGCCTCTTCGTCCATCTTGATTGCGGACTGAACGATTGGCTCCAAAGCTCCGTCCATCACCTGATCAAGGTTGTAGGCCTTGTAACCGGTGCGGTGATCCGCAATTCGGTTCTCTGGGAAGTTGTAGGTGCGAATGCGCTCAGAGCGGTCCACGGACTTTACCTGAGAGCGCCGTGCCGCAGACTGCTCTGCCTCGATGGCCTCCTGCTGAGCCGCCAGCAAACGAGCTCGAAGCACTCGCATTGCGGCCTCACGGTTTTGAAGCTGAGACTTCTCGTTCTGCATCGAAACCACAATTCCGGTCGGCAAGTGAGTGATGCGAACTGCAGAGTCGGGGGTGTTTACCGACTGACCGCCAGGGCCAGAAGAACGAAATACGTCGATGCGAATTTCGTTTTGGCTGATCTCAACTTCTTCAGGCTCATCAACCTCAGGGAATACCAAAACTCCAGCAGCGGAGGTATGGATTCGACCCTGAGTTTCAGTAACTGGAACGCGCTGGACGCGGTGAACTCCACCTTCGTACTTCATGTGAGCCCAGACCCCATCAGCAGGGTCGGTCGCGTTTGACTTGATTGCCACCTGAACATCCTTGATGCCGCCCAAGTCAGACTCGGTGCGGTCCAGGATTTCGGTCTTCCAGCCCTTGGAGTTGGCATATTGGATATACATGCGAAGCAGGTCACCGGCAAATAGCGCAGACTCAGCACCACCTTCACCCGCCTTGATCTCCATAATGACATCGCGGCCATCATCAGGATCTCTTGGAATCAGCAATCGACGCAGCTTCTCACCGGCGTCTTTGAGCTGCTGCTCAAGACTCGGTAACTCCTCGGCAAAAGCCTCGTCTTCTTTAGCTAGTTCTTTCGCCGCAGCCAGGTCATTGGTGAGCTGAATCAGGTTGGCTTCTGCCGCCATGATTGCGGAAAGTTCGGCGTAACGGCGATTGAGCTTCTTGGCCAACGCTGGGTTGGTGTGGATCGCCGAGTCGCTGAGCTGCTCCTGCAAACTCGCGTGCTCGGCCCTTAGACCTGCAAGCGAATCAAGCAAAGCTACTCCGAGTCACTTTCCTGAGGAACTGGCATTGACTTCTCCAGCTTCAACAGGAATTCAACGTTTGATGCGGTGTCCTTCAGGCGGGAAAGCACAAGCTCCAAAGCCTGCTGCTGCTCAAGACCTGCAAGGGCGCGGCGAAGCTTCCAGCTGATCTTGGTCTCCTGAGGGCTCATCAGCCTCTATTGCCGACCAGTT
>CAZZHB010000090.1:0-5100 GCA_964653615.1 uncultured Aquiluna sp. | reverse complement strand
TTGGCTACTTCGCTCAAGAGCACGAGACTCTCGATGTTTCAAAGACCGTACTGCAGAACATGCAGGCCTCGGCACCGCAACTAAACGACACCGATTGCCGAAAGGTGCTCGGTTCGTTCCTGTTCTCGGGTGACGATGTTTCGAAACCAGCGGGCGTGCTTTCTGGTGGCGAGAAGACCAGATTGGCGCTGGCTGCCCTAGTGGTTTCTAGTGCGAATGTGCTGCTATTGGATGAGCCCACTAACAACCTTGATCCGGCCAGCCGTGAAGAGATTTTGCGGGCTCTAGCATCCTTCACCGGCGCGGTGGTGCTGGTGAGTCACGATGTTGGAGCCGTTGAAGCACTAAATCCGGAGCGAGTTTTGATCCTGCCCGATGGCGTCGAAGATCATTGGAACCAGGGCTACGCGGATCTGATTTCGCTTAGCTAATTGGAACAATCCCTTTGCCGGCAATTGCAGTCACCGGAACTGGATCACAAATCTCCCCCACAAATTTGCCATCGACGTAGTTCCTAAAAGCCAAAAGGAACCACTGACCCTGGGGATTTTGCACCAACCTTCCGGCATACAGTGTCGTATCCGGGAACTGAGTGGCTTGCTTCACGTCGATACCCGAGAGATCGGGGTTGCAGGTGAGAGAGAAAATACCGTCATTTTCACCATGCATCGCCAGGCGATCTTTATCGAATTCTCGATAGCCGCAGCAGTAGAGGATTACCGGGACTGAGTCCACTACTTCATATTGAAAAACCTCGAGTTGACCAAAGCCAGAGCCTGGCTCAGAAAGTGGCGGCTGGATATCCCAGTTGAGCATGTCTTTTGAGGTTGCATGTCCAACCACCCCGCGACTGATTGGCTCGCCGTGGTTTGCCCTAGCGGTAAAGAGCATGTGCCAAGTTTCCAAGTCGCCATCAAGCTTGAAAACCCACGGATCACGCCAAGCCTCATCGGGCCAAATCGACTTGTCTAAAGTTTCGTAGTGGGTGGCGTCGGCACTCAAAATTGCCTGGCTCGAGTGCTTGGTCCAGTTGACTAAGTCTGTTGAGTGAGCGACCCCGATGCGCTGAATGTCGCCGCCATCTTCACGCGAGGTTCCGGTGTAAAACATCCACCAGCGACCATCATCACCCTTGACGGTGGAACCGGTCCAGGTAGTCCACGAGTCAAAGGCGCCAGAGTCACTGGGCGATAGCGCATCTGGCAAAATCTCCCAGTTCACCAAGTCCGTGGATATGGCGTGACCGACGTTAGTGTTGCGATGCCTTCGATTTGGATCCACCAAACCTCTAGATGCACACAGGTAAAAGGCGTGGCAAACATCGCCATCCCAGACATACCAACTGTCCCAAATCCAACGGTCCGGAAGTCGAATTGTCATTTATGCCCCTAACCTTCCAAGGTCTTTTTTATGCGTTGAACGGAAACCGGATCCTTGGTTCCCAGCGTCTGTGCAAACAAGCTAACTCGCAATTCCTCCAATAACCAGCGAGCCCGCACCAGATTAGCTGGGGCCGACGCAGATATTGGAATCTCACCACCCGCACTAGTGAAAATCTGCAGTGCCTCAGCGAGCTGTTGTTGAGCAGCTCGATCTTTCATGGGGTTCTCCTGCATCTTTACTACCCTCACGCTAATCGTCTTGAGGTAGACCGGGAGCCGTTTCAATCTCTCGAGCGGGGTATTAGAAACAAAGTTCTTGGATAGCAATTGCGCAATGTGAGCTTTTTCATCCGAGAGCTCATTCAGAAAATCGATTGCTCTCGCAGACGCAATTGCCTTGCTCGCCTCTCGAGCGGCGGCAGATATCTCGGTGACAAGCGAGACAATCTCAAAGCAGTATTCCAAGACTCGTGCTTGAACTTGATCTCGAATTCTCTCAAACTCTGCCCGCTTGAAGATCAAACCGTCTGCTCTCACGGCACTTAGCTCTTCCATCGCTAGAGCAATAATCACGTCATCAACGAAAGCGGAGATGCCGCCATACGGCAGCGCCGCAATAGCCAGCTTCTCCTGCTGCTTGAGATGCGACTCGATGTATTTCGCCGGGGTTGGGATTGCCCGGTGAACTAACTCGGCAACCGCTCTGGGGTGTTTTGCTAGCCGATCGGCCTCGGTTGCCAAAACCTCAAGGTCTATTGACTTGCCGTTGAGCACCAGTGCGGGATAGGCCTTGATGCTGTTGTTGCCACTTGAGGTTTCCACCACTTCGATTAGCTGATCAAAGTCCCAGGTGCTCAAGCCCTGCCTCTCGATGTCCTTGTGCAGGCGGGAAGCGACCTGGGCGACGGCTCGCTGACCTTCCATCTTGAACTGTGCTTGCAGCTGCTCGAGGCTGGTTGAGATGGCAAGCACCTTGCCCTTTTGATCCAGCACTTTATAGGTCATCCTGAGGCCATCCGAGAGGCGAGACAAATCAAAGTCACTGCCCTCGACTTTTACCCCAGCAAGCCGCTGAATCGTCTGAGCTAGGTTTTCGGTAAGCACGCCGGTGGGTTGGAGTTGCTCCATGATTCGCTTGGCCCAGTCAGCTGCCGGCACGACATTCTTGCGAATCGCCTTTGGAAGCGAACGAATCAGTTCTGTCACCAGCTCCAATCGAAGACCCGGCACCAGCCAATCGAATTCAATCGAAACAAGACTCGGCAAGACCTCGACTGGAATGCCAATTGTCACACCGTCCTCTGTGTCACCCGGAGCGAATCGATACTGCAGTTCAAACTGATGCCCTTGGGTTACCCAGCTGCCCGGAAATTCGTTTTCATCGGGTGCGACCAGCTCGGTCTCTTTGAGATTGGCGCGGGTCATATTGAGAAGCTGGGGTTTTTCAAGTTTGAGCTTTCGCCACCAGCCTTCGAAGGATCTGGTGGAGAAAACATCCAGCGGAATGCGGTTGTTGAAGAACCGGAACTGATCTTGCTCATCTGGAATCAGATCAGGTCTTCTGGCTCGCTCGGCTTCGGCTTCGAGCTCCAAGAGCAGCTTTCGGTTTTCTCTTTCGAAGGCTTGCTTTGAATCCCACTCCCCATCTACCAGGGCGTGACGAATAAACAGCTCTCGGGAAAACAGTGGGTCGATTCGCGAGTACTGGATTTTCTTCTGGGGAAGGATAATCAGGCCAAATAGTGAAACCTTCTCGAAGGCGATGACCGCCCCGAGCTTTTTCTCCCAGTGCGGCTCGGAAACCTGCCGCTTACAGAGATCGCCAGCAATCTCCTCGGCCCAGGCTGGATCTATCGCAGCATTCATGCGAGCGAACAGTCGACTGGTTTCAACCAGCTCGGCACTCATGAGTGCCTCGGGAGGCTTTTTTGCGAGCGCCGACCCCGGAAAGACAACGAACTTCTTGCCGTTGGAACCTAAGTATTCTCGGGCTCCCTTGTTTTTCACGGGTTTGCCGTTTACGAACTTCGGCTTCTGCTCCTGCAGCAACCCAAGCTGACTCAGCAAGCCAGCCAGAAGTGACTTGTGAATCCCGTCTGGATTCACCCGGGCCGGACCAAACTCCAGCCCAAGCGGCTGGGAAACCAACTTGAGCTGCTTGATTAAGTCCTGCCACTCTCTGATTCGCAGGAAGTTGAGATGCTCTGCCTTACATAGCTTTCTAAAGGCGCTCGAGGACAACTTGGCTTGCTGTTGCTCAAGATAGTTCCAGAGGTTCACCAGGGTCAGGAAGTCAGATGTTGGATCGGTGAATCTGGCGTGCAGCAGATCCGCCTTCTCCCGCTTTTCAAGCGGTCTTTCCCTAGGGTCTTGAATCGTCAGTCCCGCAACAATCACCATCACCTCTCTGGTGGCATTGTGCTTTTTGGATTCCAAGAGCATTCGGGCAAACCTAGGTTCGATAGGCAACCTGGCTAACTGCTTACCCAACGCGGTCAGTTCTAATTGACCTTCAGACCCTTGTGCCAAGGCACCAAGTTCCAAAAGCAGATTATTTCCATCCTTGATTCCTTTGTTATCTGGCATCTGAAGGAACGGGAACTTTCCCAATTCGCCAAGCCCTAGGTTGGCAGCCTGCAGAATCACCGATGCAAGGTTGGTGCGTAGGATCTCTGGATCGGTGAACTCAGGCCGGGAGTTGAAGTCCTCCTGGGAGTAAAGGCGAATTACCGTGCCCGGTGATGTTCTACCAGCGCGACCCGCTCGCTGGTTAGCACTTGCCTGGCTAATCGCTTCGATCGGCAGACGCTGTACCTTGAGCCGGGTGCTGTAGCGGGAGATGCGGGCAGTTCCAGCGTCAATCACATACTTGATATTTGGAATCGTCAACGAGGTCTCTGCCACGTTGGTGGCAAGGATCACTCGCTGCTGAATGCCAGCGGATTTTGAAGGCTCAAACACCCTGTGCTGCTCGGCGGAACTGAGGCGACCGTAAAGCGGCAAGACCTCAATCCGCTTGGTCAACTGCCCAGCGGTCAGAGCACCAACGATCGCATCCTGAGCATCTCGTATCTCCGATTCACCGGAGAGAAAAACCAGCACGTCTCCGGCTTCTTCGCGCTCCAGTTCTTTGAGTGCGGAAACCACCCCGTCAATGTAATCGTCTGCCGTGGTCTCGGCATCTGGATCAGACTCGCCCTGCTTCTCCGATAGCACCGGTCGGTAGCGAATCTCGATTGGGAAGGTTCGTCCGCTGACCTCGATGATTGGGGCATCATCAAAGTGGCGACTGAATGACTGCGGGTCGATTGTTGCCGAAGTGATGATGACCTTGAGGTCTTTGCGCTTTGGTAGAAGCTGCTTTAGGTAACCGAGCAGGAAGTCGATGTTTAGGCTGCGCTCATGGGCCTCGTCAATGATGATGGTGTCGTAATGCCTGAGATCACGATCGTTTTGCATCGCATTTAGCAAGATGCCATCGGTCATCACTTTGACCAGGGTCTTCTTTGAAGAGGTATCGGTGAAGCGAACCTGATAGCCAACCTCTTGCCCGAGCTCTACCTTTAGTTCTTCCGCGATGCGCTCGGCAACCGATCTAGCCGCGATGCGTCGGGGTTGGGTATGGGCGATTGATTTGCGACCAAGCTCGAGGCACATCTTCGGGATCTGTGTGGTTTTGCCCGATCCGGTGGCACCGGCAATAACTACGACCTGGTTG
>CAZZHB010000089.1:0-5161 GCA_964653615.1 uncultured Aquiluna sp. | reverse complement strand
TCTTCAGCCATGGTGACCAAACTTTCTCGATAGATCGTTTGCGGATGCGATTAGCATCTGCGCTAATTGAGATAACTGTAGCTTTTCTAGCTCTCTGGATTGCAAGGTGATGGCCAATCCAGCCATCGGGTGACCTAGGTGATCGACGATTGCCACTCCGACCGAGGCATAACCCATGGTTACCTCATCCACCTCTAAGGCAAAACCCTGACCTTTCTCAGCGGTGAGAATGTCCTTGAGTTCCCTCAGGGTCTTTGGCCCAAGATTTGTTCTGGTTGCAAGGTCACGTCCTCTAAAGGATGCCGACAGCTGTTTTTGATCGAGGTGGGCGAGCATGGCTCGACCCGATGCGGTCAGGTGAGCGGGGAGTCTTACGCCAACATCAGTTACAAGTTTTAGCGACTTTGTCGGGCGCTGCTCTAAGAGATAGAGCACATCGGATCCATCCAGCACACCCAGGTGACCAACCACCGGGGTTTTTTGAGCTAGCTCAGAAACCAATTTTGTAATGACTGGCTTCGCCAGTCTTTCAAGTGGCGCATGGCGCTGATAAGCGCTACCTAGCTCCCAGGCTGAAAGCCCTAAACCCCAGCGCCGATCCTGCTTGAAATGAATCGCAAAACCTTGATTTTTTAGTACTTCGAGCAGCTGATAGCAGGAGGAGCGCGGGATGCCGATTCGTTTCGCCAGCCTGGCGGCGGTGACGGGCTGACCAATCTCGGCCATGGCCCGCAGCAAGTTAAGCGTGCGCTCGGCGGCTGGGATTTTGCTCATGCTAAAAGTATGTCTGAAATACCAGACACATCTTTGGATAGTGCATTGTTTGTTTGCCGGATTGGTTGTGGACTTTTGTCATGAATGCAATGGCGCGTACTCTCAGAGCAGCAACTGGATCTACTTTGACCGCTCAGGGCTGGCAACAAGAAGCCGCCCTTCGAATGCTGCACAACAATCTCGACCCTTCGGTTGCCGAGCACCCGGAAGAACTCATCGTTTACGGTGGCAACGGCAAGGCCGCAAGAAACTGGGACAGCTTTGATGCTCTGGTGAAAACCCTCACTCACCTCAAGAATGACGAGACCATGCTGGTGCAGTCGGGTAAGCCAGGCGGCGTCTTCCAAACTCACGAGTGGGCACCGAGGGTTTTGCTCGCAAACTCCAACCTGGTTGGTGACTGGGCCACCTGGCCAGAGTTCCGCAGGCTAGAGCAGCTTGGTCTGACGATGTATGGACAGATGACCGCTGGTTCCTGGATCTATATCGGAACCCAGGGAATCCTGCAGGGCACCTACGAGACCTTCGCAGCGGTCGCCCAAAAGCGCTTCGGTGGCACCTTGGCTGGAACCCTAACTTTGACCGGTGGTTGCGGTGGCATGGGTGGCGCTCAGCCACTCGCGGTGACCATGAACGAGGGCACCTGTCTGATTGTTGACATCGACGAGTCTCGTCTTCGCAAGCGCATCGAGACTCGGTACCTAGATGAAATTGCCGACAACCTAGACGATGCCATTGAGCGTGTGGTTCGCTATAAGAATCAGCGCAAGGCAATCTCGGTTGGAGTTGTTGGCAATGCCGCCACCATCTTCCCGGAGCTACTAAAGCGCGATGTGCCGATCGACATCGTTACCGACCAGACCTCGGCGCACGATCCGATGTATTACATCCCGGAGGGTGTGGACTTTGCTGATGCTCGCGAGTATGCACTTTCTAATCCAAAAGAATTTTCTGATCGGGCGAAGGCTTCGATGGCCAAGCACGTTGAGGCCATGGTTGGCTTTATGGCCAAGGGTGCGGAGGTTTTTGATTACGGCAACTCGATTCGCGATGAGGCAAGGCAGGGCGGTTTCGAAGACGCCTTCAAGTTCCCAGGCTTTATTCCGGCTTATATCCGCCCGCTGTTCTGCGAGGGTAAGGGCCCATTTAGGTGGGTAGCACTCTCTGGCGATAAGAAAGACATCTACCGAACCGACCAGGCAGTGCTGGAGCTCTTCCCGGACAACCAGCACCTGCACCGCTGGATCAAGATGGCGCAGGATCGCGTCGAGTTCCAGGGCCTGCCTGCTCGCATCTGCTGGCTTGGCTATGGCGAGCGCGACAAGGCCGGAGCAGTCTTCAACGACCTGGTGAAAAAGGGTGAAGTTTCCGCACCGATTGTGATTGGTCGCGACCACCTTGACTGCGGCAGTGTTGCATCTCCTCATCGCGAGTCCGAAGCCATGCTGGCTGGCTCGGATGCGATTGCCGACTGGCCACTATTGAACGCCATGATCAACATCGCCTCTGGAGCATCTTGGGTTTCCATCCACCACGGTGGCGGAGTTGGTATGGGTCGATCGATTCACGCCGGTCAGGTTTCGGTTGCCGATGGCACCGAGCTTGCCGCACAGAAACTACAGCGGGTCTTGACCAATGACCCTGGAATGGGAGTGATTCGTCACGTCGACGCTGGATACCCTGAAGCCAAGGATGTCGCTCGCCACAAACACGTTCACGTGCCGATGCTGGACACCGAGTAAATGTCACTGCTGGTCACAAACATCGGTTCTTTGGTAATCCCAAAGACCGAGTTTGGCCAGCTTGAAATTCTGACCAATGCTGCGTTCGTTGTGGAAAACGGAAAGATCGCTTGGGTTGGAAGCGCGGATAACGCACCTTTTTGCGATGAGGTAGTTGACGCTCAAGATCGTTGCGTGATTCCTGGCTTTGTCGACAGCCACGCTCACCTAATGTTTGCCGGCAGTCGCGAGCAAGAGTTTGCAGCTCGCATGGCGGGCGAGTCTTACTCGGCAGGTGGCATCAAAACCACGGTGGCTGCTACTCGCAGTGCGAGCGATGACGAGCTGCGTGCCAATGCCAAGAAACTCGTTGGTGAGCTTCACCAATCAGGAATTACGCATTTTGAGATCAAGAGCGGCTATGGCTTGGATGTCGAAACCGAAGTTCGCTCACTCAGAATCGCTCGCGAGTTCACCGAGGAAACCACCTTCTTGGGAGCCCATGTGGTTCCTGTCGGAAGCGATGCGGCTGACTATGTTGAGCTGGTTGCAACTCAGATGCTTGATCAAGTTCTGCCGTATGCCAAGTGGATCGATGTGTTCTGCGATAAGGGTGCCTTTGATACTGAGCAGACCAGAAGGATTCTTGAGGCTGGCATTGCCAAGGGGCTTAAGCCGAGACTGCATGCCAATCAAATCCAAAACTTCGGCGCAGTCGAGCTTGCCGTCGAACTTGATTGTGCATCGGTGGATCACTGCACTCACCTAAGTGACGCCGACATAGACCTTTTGGCAAACAGCAACACCGTTGCCACCTTGCTTCCCGGGGCTGAGTTCTCAACCCGCAGCCCATACCCTGATGCTCGCAGGCTGATCGCAGCCGGTGTAACGGTTGCGATTGCAACCGACTGCAACCCAGGTTCGAGCTTTACAACCTCGATGCCGTTCTGTATTTCAGTTGCAGTTCGGGATATGGGCTTCACGGTTGATCAGGCGCTCTGGGCTGCCACGCTTGGTGGCGCAAGAGCGTTGCGTGCTGAAGGAATTGGCTCCCTAGAGGATGGCAACTTTGCTGACTTTGCCATCTTGGATGCACCGAGTCATGTGCATCTGGCCTATCGGCCAGGTGTTCAGCTAGTTGCCGAGACTTATGTCCACGGCAAAAAGGTTTACGGAAGGTAATTGATGCAAAAGGTAGTGCTTTCAACATCTGGGTTGACCGCAGGCGATGTGGTGGCGGTCGCAAGACACAACGCCAAGATCGAGATCAGCGCCGATGCCCTAAAGGCAATGGCTGAAACACGAGAGCACATCGAGCGCTTGGCAGTTTCTGACGAGCCGGTCTATGGCATCTCCACTGGTTTTGGTGCACTTGCCCAACGCCACATTCCGATGGCCGATCGCGTGCAGCTGCAGAAGTCACTAATTCGTTCGCACGCTGCCGGCATGGGTGAGCCGGTAGAGCGCGAGGTAGTGCGCGCGCTCATGTTGCTTCGTCTCAAGACCATGTGTTCGGGTCAAACCGGTGTGCGTCCCGTGGTGGCGCAGACCTACGCCGAGATACTAAACGCCGGCATCACTCCGAGGGTTTTGGAGTATGGATCGCTTGGTTGCTCAGGCGACCTTGCACCACTGGCTCACTGCGCGATGGTACTGATGGGCGAGGGCAGAGCTTTTGGTCCAGATGGTGTCGAACGTCCAGTGGTCGAGCTGCTCGCCGAAGCCGGCATTACTCCGGTTGAACTGCGTGAAAAAGAAGGCCTTGCCCTTATCAATGGCACCGACGGAATGTTGGGAATGCTACTGCTTGCCATTCACGATCTCGATATCTTGTTGGACCAGGGCGATGTGATCGCTGCCATGAGCGTTGAGGGCCAGATGGGCACGGATCAGGTATTCCGCGCTGCGCTCCACGAAGATCTAAGACCTCACCCAGGTCAGGCTCAAAGCGCCGCCAACATGTTCAATGCGCTCTCCGGCAGCGAGATTGTTGCCTCTCATCGTCACGGTGATGGCGTTGTGCAGGATGCCTACTCACTGCGCTGTGCCCCTCAGGTCGCTGGTGCAGTTCGCGACACCGTGACTCATGCCAGGTTGGTAGCGCAGCGCGAGCTGGCATCAATTATCGACAACCCGGTTGTGCTGAAAAATGGCGAGGTCACCTCGAACGGCAACTTCCATGGAGCTCCAGTTGCGTATGTCTTGGACTTCTTGGCAATCGCGGTGGCGGACTTAAGTTCGATCTCCGAACGTCGCACGGACCGATTCTTGGATGTGGCTAGAAACCGCAAGCTACCTGCGTTCTTGGCCTTTGACCCAGGTGTGGACTCGGGACTCATGATCGCCCAATACACCCAGGCTGCTTTGGTGAGCGAGAACAAGCGCTTGGCAGTTCCTGCCAGCGTTGATTCGATTCCATCCTCTGCGATGCAGGAGGATCACGTGTCGATGGGTTGGCATGCAGCTAGGAAGCTTCGCAAGGCGGTAGATAACCTGCGCCGAGTGCTGGCCATCGAGTTGGTTGCAGCCGCTCGGGGAGTCGAGCTTCGAGCACCTTTGAAGCCAGCGCCAATCACCGGGGAGCTAATTGCAATCTTGCGTGAGCGCGTGCCAGGGTTTGGACCTGACCGCGATCTAAGCATTGAGCTTGAGGCGGCCAATCAGCT
>CAZZHB010000088.1:0-5241 GCA_964653615.1 uncultured Aquiluna sp. | reverse complement strand
CGACGCATCTGAGCTAGAGCATCCTCCAACTCTGCGGTCTCGGCAATCGAAATCATGGGTCTCAAGCGCTTTGCGGGCAGAGTCTGAGCCATATCTGCTTCATTGGCCGCCAGGGCATCCTTGATGTGCCAGTAGCCAACAATGTCTCCGGAAGCGCTGAGCACTGGGTAACGCGAGAAACCATGTTCACCAACTGCAACCTGCAGCTCTTTGGCATTGGAGTCGGTGCTCAAAGAAACAAGTTGAGCAAGTGGCACGGCGACGTCCTGCACCCGCTTTTCGGTGAACTCAAAGGCCTTCAAAATCGTGCCGGAATCATCTTCCAAAGTGCCGTGGCGGGCGGACTCGTTAACAATGCCCTCAACCTCTTCAAGGGTGTAGGCATTGTCCGCTTCGTTCCTCGGGGTAAACCTAAAAGTTCTCAGGATTCCGTTTGAGACAGCATTCATGGTCCAAACGATCGGGCTTACCAGCTTGGCAACGAAGTAAAGCATTGGTGCCAGCACCAAGGCGGCGCGATCTGGAATTGAAATCGCAATGTTCTTCGGAAGCATTTCTCCCAAAACCACGTGCAGATAGGTAACCAATAGCAGCGCTGTGGTGAAAGAAATGACATAAGTCATGTCATACGGAATGCCCGCTGCCTTGAGCGGAACCTCAAGCAGGTGGTGGATCGAAGGCTCGGCAATCAGCAAAATCAAAAGCGAAGAGACGGTAATTCCCAGCTGAGCGGTGGCGAGCATCAGAGAAACATTCTCCATCGCCTTCAGCGTGATCTTGGCGGCTCGGTTTCCAGCCTCGGCCTTTGGTTCAATCTGAGCGCGACGGGCAGAGATGACAGCAAACTCACCACCGACAAAAAAGGCATTTGAGGCAAGCAAGACAACGAGCCAGACCAGCCCGAGAAGATCGTTATTCATCTTCCACCTCGATTGGCTCAAATCGGACGCGGTCGACTCGCCTGCCGTCCATGCGGGTCACGGCCAAGAAGCCAGCCGGAATCCTGACCTGGTCCCCCACCTCTGGAATCTTTTCTAATTCGCTCATGATGAAACCCGAAACTGTGTCGTAGTCCTCATCCTCGGCAATAAACAAACCGTGCTCTTTTAGTTCTGCTGGCCTGAGCAAACCGGAGAATGCCAAAGAACCGTTGGAGAACTTGGTTACTGAACTGCGGGCTTTATCGTGTTCGTCATCAAGATCACCTACCAGCTCCTCAATGGCGTCCTCGAGAGTCACAATGCCTGCCGTACCACCGTATTCATCGATCACAACGCCAAACTGCAAACCTTTGCCGCGAAGCTGCAGGATCAAGGCGTCCAGTGGCATGGTCTCAGGAACGCGCAATGGCTCAACCATCAAGGCGCTAACCGGAACCGATGCTCTGCGCTCGAGCGGAATGGTGATTGCGCGCTTTAGGTGAACCACTCCAACTATGTCGTCCTCATCTTCGCCAGAAACAGGAAAACGAGAGTGACCCGTTGTGCGAGCAAGTTCGATTAGGTCAGCAGCACTCTCGTCCCTGGAAAGTGAATACATCTTGGGGCGAGGCGTCATGACGTCATTGGCATTTAGCGATGACAGTGAAATGGTCTTTTCCAAAAGCTGGGCGGTGTCTTGCTCCAGAGAGCCAAGGTGAGCACTTCTTCTAACCAGCGATGAGAGCTCCTCGGGGCTGCGTGCCGAAGATAGCTCCTCTTTAGGCTCAATTCCAAAGCGGCGAACCAGCCAGTTGCCGTTGGAGTTCAAAAAGTGAATCAGCGGGCCAAAAACCCAGGTGAAGGCAACCTGAAAACCAACCACCAGCTTGAGGATCTTCACCGGCTCACTTAGTGCCATGTTCTTAGGCACCAGTTCACCGATCAAGAAACTGAACATTGTCGCGATGGTCATCGCGATGGCGATGCCGACCGGCTGCAAAAGATTCTCAGGCAGGCCAAGATCCAACAACCCAGGCCCGAGCAACCTGGTCAGTGCAGGCTCAGCCACGTAACCAGTGAGCAAGGTGGTCAGGGTGATTCCGAGTTGGGCGGCTGATAGATGGGTAGAGGTCTTTATTACAGCCTTGATGGGCAAGTCCAGGCCTTTTTTACCGGATTCACGCATGGCTTCAAGTTCGATGCGCTCAACGTTGATCAAGGAGAATTCGCTGGCGACAAATAAGCCAGTTCCGATTGTGAGCAGAACGCCAATGGCTAACAACAGGTAATCGGACATCTACCGATCCTGCTTGGGGCTATGTTTACTGGGCTCCATATTCATCAAACACTATAGCCTGCATCACGGGTAGACTAGAGAGCGGTTTTAAAGGATTCGTTCAAAGGGGCACCCTTGTCGTCAACCGACAATCACAATTCCGACGCAGACTTCGGCGCAAACGAATGGCTAGTTGCAGAAATGTATGGCCAGTGGCTTCAAAATCCGGACTCGGTGGACCGGTCCTGGTGGCCAATCCTGGAGCGCTACCAACTTTCTCAGCAGGCGCAGCCAGCAGCCGCGACAGCTGTTTCGGCACCTATCACCACTGACTCAACCGTGGTGGCCAGCTACGACAACTCTGCCGCTCCGGTCACCGAAGCAATTACAGTTCCGGTCGCAAAGGCAACCGAAACCAGTGCCCTAAGTGCCCCTGTGCCAGCAAACCTGCCAGCAGCAACCGGCGCAATCTCGGTTGTCGAGGGTGAAGACGATGAGCAGCCTGAGGTAAACGTGTTGCGCGGCATGGCGAAGACACTTGCTTCAAACATGGACGCTTCGCTTTCAATCCCAACCGCAACCAGTGTTCGCCAGGTTGCCGCGAAGCTTCTGATTGACAACCGAATCGTCATCAACTCGCACCTAAAGCGCACCAGAGGCGGCAAGGTTTCCTTCACGCACCTAATTGGATACGCCGTTGTGCAGGCTTTGAAGGAGTTCCCAAGCCAAAACGTTTTCTATGACGAAATCGACGGCAAGCCGGCGGCGGTAACGCCTGCGAACATCAACTTCGGTTTGGCGATTGACATCCCAAAGCCAGATGGCACCCGTGCGCTACTGGTTCCTAACATCAAGCGCGCTCAGCGCTTGAACTTTGCCGAGTTCCTAGTTGCCTATGAGGACCTGGTAAAGAAGGCCAGGGACAACAAACTCACCGCCGAAGACTTCGCCGGAACCACCATTTCGCTAACCAACCCCGGTGGCATTGGAACCGTTCACTCTGTGCCTCGCCTAACACGCGGCCAGGGTTGCATTGTTGGCGTCGGAGCATTGGACTACCCAGCCCAGTTCCAGGGCATGGCAGAGGAAATGCTGGCCGACCAGGGAATCGGCAAGATTCTGACCCTGACCTCCACCTATGACCACCGAGTCATTCAGGGTGCAGGAAGCGGCGAGTTCCTGAAGATCATCAACGAACTTCTAATGGGCGAGCGCGGCTTCTACGACAACATCTTCGCCGACCTTCGCGTGCCTTACACCCCGGTGGTTTGGGCCAATGACTTCCACTGGAACCTCGCTGATGAAAACGGCAAGAACACCCGCATCCAGGAGTACATCAACGCATTCCGAGTGCGCGGTCACCTAATTGCCGACATCGACCCGCTGGAGTACCAGCAGAGATGGCACCCCGACCTTGACATTCGCTCCTACGGTCTGAGCCTTTGGGATCTGGACCGCACCTTCAAGACCGGTGGTTTTGGTGGTCGCAGCAAGGCGAAGTTCCGCAACATGCTCGGAATTTTGCGAGACAGCTACTGCCGCACCGTTGGTGTTGAGTACATGCACATCCAGGACCCGACCGAGCGCCGCTGGTTCCAGGAGAAGCTGGAGCGCCCATACCAGAAGCCAACCAAGGAAGAACAGTTCCGCGTTCTAAACAAGCTCAACGAGGCTGAAGCCTTTGAAACCTTCCTGCAGACCAAGTTTGTTGGTCAAAAGCGCTTCTCGCTGGAAGGTGGAGAGTCACTGATTCCATCGCTGGACGAGATCCTGCAGCAGGCAGCTCACGCTGGCATGAGCGAGGTTGCCATCGGCATGGCTCACCGCGGTCGCCTAAACGTACTCACCAACATCGCGGGCAAGACCTACGGCCAGGTATTCCGCGAGTTTGAGGGCTCTGCTGACGCCAAGGGCGTTCAGGGCTCCGGAGACGTGAAGTACCACATGGGCACCGAGGGCGTCGCCACCTTTAGCGACGGCTCATCGGTCAAGGTCTCACTCGCTGCTAACCCGTCTCACCTAGAGGCAGTGAACCCAGTTCTTGAGGGAATTGTTCGCGCCAAGCAGGATGCTCTTGGCAACCCAGAAAACTTCCCGGTTTTGCCAGTGTTGATCCACGGCGATGCTGCGTTTATTGGTCAGGGCGTGGTCCCAGAGACCATGCAGATGAGCCAGCTCGAGGGTTACAAGGTTGGTGGAACAATCCACATTGTGGTGAACAACCAGGTTGGATTCACCACCTTGCCAAAGGACTCCAGAACCTCGGTTTACTCAACCGATGTTGCCAAGGCAATCCAGGCCCCAATCTTCCACGTCAACGGTGATGACCCTGAGGCCGTGGTTCGAGTTTCCAAGCTGGCATTTGAATACCGTCAGGAGTTCAACAAGGACGTAGTGATCGATATCGTTTGCTACCGTCGCCGCGGTCACAACGAAGGTGACGACCCTTCGATGACCCAGCCATTGATGTACAACCTGATTGAGCACAAGCGCAGCGTTCGCACTCTTTACATGGAGAACCTGATCGGTCGCGGCGATATCACTCAAGAAGAGTTTGAAGCGGCGAACCTCAAGTTCCAGCAGACTTTGGAGCAGGCGTTTATCGATGTCCACGAGGCGATGAGCCAGCCAATTGAGCTGCGCGAGCGCCCAGCCGGCATCGGCACCACCGCTAGCGAAAAGCAGGAACTGGTTCGCCCAACCGCCATCACCCGAGAAATGGTTGAAGCCATCGGTAACGCTCACGCAAACCAGCCTGAAGGTTTCTCGGTTCACCCAAAGCTTGCTCAGCTTTTGCAAAAGCGAGTTGAAATGAGCCGCGAGGGCGGTATCGACTGGGGCTTCGGAGAGCTACTGGCTTTTGGTTCGCTACTGGTTGAGGGCGTGAATGTTCGCCTCTCCGGTCAGGATGCTCGACGCGGAACTTTCGTGCAGCGTCACGCTTCGTTCCACGACCGCGTAACCGGCCAGGAGTGGATGCCACTGCAGTACATCTCTGAACAGCAGGCTCGATTCCAGGTCTACAACTCGCTGTTGAGCGAATAC
>CAZZHB010000087.1:386-5317 GCA_964653615.1 uncultured Aquiluna sp. | reverse complement strand
CAGGTACGACCGCAGTGGCTTCTGGCTCTGGCGAGAAGCCGGCGGGAAGGCCGTCCGAGGTTGGGACAGGGTCATCGATCATCAAGCCGCCAAATAGCCGCTGGTCAACAAAGCGAATCTCAATTGGGTCACCAGCCTCAGTGGTTACGTGAATCACGACTCTGGTTTGTGGATCGTGGGCAAAGTTTGGAGTTCTAACGAGAATCTGCCCACTCATACCGAGGTGGCCAACCAGTGCTCTGGATTCCGATATCGGCAACCACAGAAACTTGCCCCGGCGAACCACGGACTGAAGAGTTGAACCGGTTAGCTCATCGACAAAGCCTTGGACGCCGGAAACATTGCGCTTTAGCGAACGAGCATCTGAGATCTCAATGTCGTGCACCTTGGCTCGCACCAAGTGTTGGGCAAGCCCAGCGCGGACAGTTTCAACTTCTGGCAGTTCTGGCATCAGCGCTCCGAGAGCACTCTGAGGGCAGCGATTGCCGCTTGAGTCTCCGCGCCACGCTTAGTGGTGCCAGAGCCGGTAGCGAGTTCTTTATCACCCGAGAAGCAGGTGGCGGTGTAGATCATCTCGTGCTCGGGACCAGTTCCTGTGATCTCATAGCGAATTGCATCGAGCTTTAGCTTTTGGACTTTTTCCAATAGCGAAGTCTTTGGGTCGGACGCCTCACGAAGGGCATCTGGGTCATCTAGCAGCGGAAAAATGTGCTTTTCAACAATTGCGGCTGCGGCTTCGATGCCACTGGAGAGATAGGCGGCTCCGAGAATTGCCTCAAAGGCATCCGCTAGCACGTTGACCTTGCTGCGGCCACCGGTTTGCTCTTCACCCTTGCCAAGGAGCAGAAATTCTCCAAGACCAATTCGATTGGCTGCGGTTGCTAGCGCCTGGGCGGAAACCACGCCATTTTTGAGTTTGGTGAGCTCGCCCTCATTGAGGTCGGAATGATCTTTAAAAACTTGAACGGCCACTAAGTATCCGAGGATTGAATCCCCGAGAAACTCGAGCCGTTCGTTGTTTTCTCCGCCTTTTTCGTAGGCGTAAGAAGAGTGGGTTAGTGCAAGCTGCAAAAGCTCGGGTGAAATGCTACCCCCGAGCCGCGATAGCAGCTCGCTGAAAGCCATTATTAGGCGTCAGCTACCTTGCGGCCCTTGTACTCCATGTAGAGCTCGGTGCCAACAGAGTCGGTGACAACCTTGGCGCGGTGAGGCAGGCTGTAAACGGTCTTGCCGTTCTCGATGGTCTTCACCAGGGTAACTGGCTCAGCCTTCCACATTGAACGACGTGCGTGGGTGTTAGCACGTGACTTGCGGCGCTTTGGTACTGGCATGGCTACTCTTCCTTGCTAAGTAAGTCTTTTAGGGCTTCGAACCTGGCGTCAACCACATTCTCATGCTTGTGATCAGGCTCTTCGCTCAACCTAATTCCACATTCCGCACACAATCCAAGGCAATCCTTGGTGCATACGGGCTGGAAAGGAAGACTCAGAACTACTGAATCTATGACTACCTGCTCTAAATCAATGTGTTCATTGGTAACAAGCAGCTCGTCATCCGAGGAGTAAGAATAGGCGAAAAGCTCCTGAAAATCCACCTCAATCTTCAGATTCATGTCATCCAGACACCTGGAGCAGATAGTTTTTGCCTCGGCAAAGATCTCACCGGTAGCCAAAACACCCTCGTGGACCGACTCCAATCGAAGATCCACCTCAACACTGTCACCAGATGGAATCGCAACAACCTCAGTGCCAATCGGCTCAACCAGCGGGATGTCCAGCTCCAACTCGCGCATCAACCCAGGACGCTTCATAAGCTCATGGACTGGAACAAGAAAACTCACTTTGAAAGCCTTTCAATCAACTTCTTAGCAACCTCAGCAGTTAGATAACCAGAAACATCGCCACCTAATCCCGCGACTTCTTTCACTAAAGAAGACGAGACATAACCGTGGGCCGGTTCGGCAGCCATAAACACAGTTTCAAGCCGGGATAGATCTCGGTTCACTTGAGCCATCGGTAACTCGTACTCAATGTCCCCGGCGGTTCTGAAGCCCTTGAGAATCGCATTTGCACCCAAAGCCTTGGCGTGGTCTACCAGCAGCCCAGATTCCAGGGTGGAGATTTCCACCCCGGCAATGCCTTTAGTCGCTTCCAGGAGCATTTCCGCGCGTTCAGCGGGAGTGAATAGGGCCTTTTTGTTGGGGTTGTGAACTACAACAACGTGAAGTTTCGAGAATACGGATGCCCCACGCTTGATGACAGATAGGTGCCCAAGCGTTACTGGATCAAATGACCCCGGATAGATTGCAACAGAATTCACAAGCTAAAGGTTAGCTGCGCTTGAGCGCTGCCGCATCTGCGAGTTCTATTGCCCTCGTGGTTTGCTCAGGCAAACCCTTGGCAATTAGCTCTTCGGCAAGGCCGCGACAATCGCTAATCAGCACAGCGTCCTTGATGACTCGCAGCAGCTTGAGCTGCGATTTACCGCCGGATTGAACATCACCCAGCACGTCGCCCTCGCCACGAATCTCAAGGTCTAGCTCGCTGAGCTTGAAGCCATCCATTGTGGAGGCAACCGCTGCCAATCGCTCTCTCGCAACTGTGCCAGCCTCACTGGCTGTGACCAGCAAGCACAGGCCGGCATGGCCACCGCGACCGACTCGACCGCGAAGCTGATGCAGCTGCGAGATTCCAAAGCGATCCGCATCCAAAATCACCATTGCCGTGGCATTTGGCACGTTGACACCAACCTCAATCACGGTTGTGGAGACCAAAATGTCGATCTCGCCCGCGGTGAAGCTAGCCATGACCGCAGTCTTTTCCTCCAGAGGTTGCCTGCCATGCATCAGGCCGATTCGCAAGCCTGCCAATGCTGGATTGAGCTTCAAAGCTTCCGCCACCTCAACTGCAGCTGCAGGAGGTGGGCCGGCTTCGATTTCCAGCTCTTCAACCTCGGCATCTTCTTCAAGAAGTTCGCCTTCAATGCGAGGGCAAACCACAAATGCCTGGCGGCCAAGCTTGACCTCTTCGGCAACACGCTGCCAAACCCTGGCTACCAACGCTGGCTGGGCAAGCTCAACCACGTGAGTTGAGATTGGCTGACGTCCGGCTGGTAGTTCGGTAAGGGTGGATATTTCAAGATCTCCAAAGACTGTGATTGCCATGGTTCTTGGTATTGGTGTTGCGGTCATGGTCAGAACGTGCGGCGGAGTCTTGCCTTTAGCTCTCAATGCCTCGCGCTGTCCAACTCCAAAGCGGTGCTGCTCATCAACTACGACTAGTGCTAGATCAAAAAACTGCACCTTCTCGCTGATTAGTGCGTGGGTGCCGATTGCTAGGAGTGATTTACCACTCGCTATATCCAAGAGCGCGAGCTTGCGTTGAGCAGCTGGCATTTGGCCGGTTAGGAGCCTCAGCCCCAACCTGTTCGAAAGCTCTTCGCCTAAGGAGGATCTAATCGACTCGTAATGCTGAGATGCCAAGACTTCGGTCGGTGCCAAAAGCGCTGACTGTCCACCAGACTCTGCGACCGCTAAAACAGCTCTCAGGGCCACCAAGGTCTTACCAGAACCAACCTCACCCTGGAGCAGGCGATGCATTGGGTGGCCTGAGGTTAGATCTGCCTCAATCTCATTTCCCACAGCCGTTTGGCCTGAGGTCAACTCAAAAGGCAGGCGCTTGTCGAAGATACCTAGCAGCTCTCCCGGCAAGCGTTTTGTGGTGGCGACCTGATTTCTTGCAGAGCGTGATTGTGCCAATTGAATCTGCAGCAGCATTGCCTCGTGGAAACGAAGCGAGTCTCGAGCCTGCTGCCAATCGAGATCAACTTTTGGGAGGTGAATCTTTCTTATTGCTTCATCCAGACTGAGCACGCTTTGCTTGGCTAGTAAGTCAGCTGGCAGGACCTCTTCAAGCTTTGAAACGGCACCGAGCACTAACTCGACTGACTTCTGAATCTTCCAGGTGCTCAATGTTCCAGAGGCTGGATAGATCGGAATAGGTAATTCCGCCCATGCCTTGGCATCGGAATCTGCTATCTCGTCTGTGAAGAGCTCATAGTCGGGATGGGCCAGCTGTAGCTTGTTGGAAAAGCTGCCGATTCGACCGCTAAACAGACCTCTAACCCCAGCACTAAGCTCTTTTTCTCGCCAGTGCTGGTTGAAGAAAGCCAATGTGAGCGTTTTTTGGCCATCGGTGATTACGACCTCCAGCAAGCTCCCACTGCGACCCTTGAGTCTTCTCGAACTAGTAGACACCACCTCACCCACCACGGTGACAATCTCCCCCACCGGAAGGGAGCTGATTGGTGTTAGCTCGCCGCGCTTTGAATAGCGCCTTGGGTAATGCTCTAAAAGTTCAGCAACGGTTGAAATCCCAAATTGCTTGGCAAATGCCTTGGCAGTTCGATCCCCCAGGATCGAATCAAGTTTCAAGGTTTCTGTCAGCACACAGACAATCATCGCCTGAATGACCAACCTTTTTCACTAGGCTCACAATCGTGACCAGAATCATCTCCGGCTATCTAGGCTCCATGCAGCTTAAAGCAGCAGCAAAGGCAACCAGACCGACCTCCGACCGAGTCAAGGAGAGTCTGTTTGCCAAGCTCGATGCCATGGGAGCCATTGAAGGGGCTTCCGTTCTTGACCTCTTTGCTGGAACAGGAGCTCTAGGCATTGAGGCAGCCTCGAGAGGCGCTAAGAGTGTCAAATTCATTGAGCAAGATCGCACAGCCCATGGGCTACTTTCACAGAATCTGGCTGCTGCGACGCAGTCGTTTAGCAAACAGGGCGTAGAAGCTCAGCTCGATGCCCAGAATCTGGATGCAAAGAAGTTTCTAAAGAACACCGCCGAGACTTACGACCTGGTGTTCATTGACCCACCATTCGAGTTTCCGAATTCAGATGTGGCTGCGCTGGTCGATCTGCTCAAGCA
>CAZZHB010000087.1:0-376 GCA_964653615.1 uncultured Aquiluna sp. | reverse complement strand
CGAGGGGCTTGAACTTGTTAGAGAGAAGTCATACGGCGATACCGCTGTCTGGATTTACCAGAACTAAATTGAACGCTCGGTAGGTCCGGTGTAGATCTGCTGCGGGCGACCAATGCGGTTGGCTGGATCAAGGTTCTGCTCGCGCCAGTGGGCAATCCAGCCTGGTAGTCGGCCGACCGCAAATAGCGGAGTGAACATCCTGGATGGGAATCCCATCGCCTTGTAGATAACGCCGGTATAGAAGTCCACGTTTGGGTAAAGCTTGCGCTCAACGAAGTAAGAATCGGCAAGGGCTGCGGCCTCAAGCTCCTTCGCGATGTCAAGCAGCGGGTCCGAAACGCCAAGTTCTTTCAGCACCTCGTCGGCGTGAGCCTTT
>CAZZHB010000086.1:0-5441 GCA_964653615.1 uncultured Aquiluna sp. | reverse complement strand
TGGGTCTTCTGGTGTTGGTAAAACTGAGCTAGCTAAGGCTTTGGCCGAGTTCCTATTCGATGACGAAGATGCTTTGATCGCACTCGACATGAGCGAATACGGTGAGAAGCACACTGTTTCACGCTTGTTCGGTGCCCCTCCAGGATTCGTTGGATATGACGAGGGTGGCCAGCTAACCGAAAAGATTCGCCGCAAGCCGTTCTCGGTTGTGCTATTTGATGAGATCGAAAAGGCTCACCCAGACATCGTCAACTCGCTGCTGCAGAGTCTGGAAGAAGGTCGTCTAACCGATGGTCAGGGTCGAGTGGTGGACTTCAAGAACACCGTGATCATCATGACCACCAACCTCGGTACTCGAGAGATCACTCGTGGAGCTCTTGGCTTCACTCTCGAGGGTGACACCAAGAACGACTACGACCAGATGAAGTCACGCGTAAACGAAGCTCTAAAGCAGAATTTCAAGCCAGAGTTCCTAAACCGTGTCGACGAGGTCATCGTCTTCCCACAGCTAACCCGCGATGAGCTACTGCAGATCGTCGACCTGTTCATCAAGCGTCTGCAGCTCAGACTCGATGACCGCGACCTGAAGTTGATTCTGACCTCAAGCGCTAAGGAGAAGCTAATTGAGCTTGGCTATGAGCCAGCTTTGGGAGCTAGACCTTTGCGCAGGGTTGTGCAGCGCGAGATCGAAGACGCGATTTCCGAGCGGATCCTCAGTGGAGACATTCAGAACTCGCAGGACATCCTGGTCGACTTCGTCTCCGGCGAATTCACCTTTGTGTCCTCAGACCGCGCAGAGTCAGTAGTTTCCTAAATGACCGAGAAGCTGGGGTATCAAGTCATTGAGAACCTCGGTGACTTTGAGATTCGGCTTTACCCACCTCACATTCTGGTGAGCACAGTCGAACCCGGATCTATGGCAGCTGCGGGTAATCAGTCGTTTAGGCGTTTGGCCAACTACATCTTCGGCGGCAATAACGCCGGGCAGTCAATTGCGATGACCGCCCCGGTTCTGCAGGCTCAAAAACAAGACGGCTTCACAACCTCTTTTGTGATGCCAGCAACTATGTCGATGCAGAGCATGCCCTCCAGCTCAGATCGCTCACTTACGTTCTCTGAGCAACCTGGCGGGAAATTTGCAGCGATTTCCTTCTCCGGATTGGCCAGCCAAACGCTCTTTGATTCCAAGGCTAAGACGCTGAAGAAGCTTTTGAGCGACAGGGAAATTGCGGTGGCCGGTGAGGCAGTTTATGCCCGCTACGACGGGCCTTGGACACCATTTTTCCTGAGGCACAACGAGGTTCTAATTCCACTTCAGGGCTAATTGCTCCATAATTGCCCAATGCTGTTGATTCGCTCTGCCCGCACCCTTGATGTGCCACGCATTCAGAAAATCGCCGAACCGCTGATTGCGGATCGCGTTTTGCTGGGCAAAGAAATGGTTGAACTTTACGAATCGATTCAAGAATTTGTGGTTGCCGAACTAGACGGTCAAGTTGTTGGCTTTGGCGCCTTGCATGTGATGTGGCAGGACCTCGCTGAAGTTAGAACCTTGGCTGTGGATGTCAACCACAAGCGCCAGGGTATCGGTGCGGCCATGTTGACTGAGCTTTTAGCCAGGGCCAAATCACTGGGAATCCAGCGGGTCTTCTGCCTCACCTTTGAAGTTGAATTCTTCAAGACTCACGGCTTTGAAACCATTTCAGATATTCCGGTTGACCAAGAAACCTATGCCGAGTTGGTTCGATCCCATGACGAAGGTGTAGCGGAGTTTCTGGATTTGGCGAGAGTTAAGCAGAACACGCTAGGAAACTCCCGCATGCTCAAATACCTATAACTAGATTTGTCTCATGCCTACCCAGCAACAGATTTATGCCCGCCGTCGCGGAGTTCTACTGCTAGCGATCCTGATCCTCGTGATCTGGGGTTGGATTTCATTCGCCAAGCCATTTGGGTCAGCTGAACCTGAGGCCGTTTCTCCATCATCTAGCGAGTCCGCAACCGTCTCTTCCGAGACTACAGTCGCGGGTGAAGCCCCCGACTGCCAACCCGGTGTCGTGCAGGTAGAGGTAATGATTGGTAGCGAGACCGAAACTCTAAACACTTTTGGAGCCGATGCGACACCGCAGATTTGGTACTCCATCGTGAACACCGGACTAGAGGATTGCAAGTTCAACGTTGGAGCCCGCGGCACCTTCTACACCATCACTTCTGGAGATCAGACCTACTGGTCCTCAAAGCAGTGTGACAGAGATGGCCTAACTGACTCCTACATCGTGCTTCCTTCGAACCAAGCATTTGCCGCGGTTCGCTCACCTTGGGAGAAGTCATACTCCTCTGAAAATGGCTGCAACGCTGAAAACAATGACAAGGTTCCAACCGGTGGGGCAACCTACAAAATCAAGGTTGAGGTCAACGGCGTAATCTCTGAAGAGAAGAGCTTCATCCTCAACTAATGGCTTGGCTGATAGCAGCCTTGACCAGCTGACCCTTTTCGCCGATGACCTTTGGGTGACCGAGCCTTAGAGCCTCTTGGCTTCGCTGTGAGCCGTTGGTGACGCCTCTAATTTCCCCAGCAAGTGAGATCTCACCAAAGGCAGCAATCTGATTTGCGACTGGCTTGTCCTTCACTGCCGATGCAATCGCGATTGCAATCGCAAGGTCGGCAGCGGGCTCTGTAATCTTCATCCCGCCAACTGTGGATACATAGACATCCTTGTCAGACACGGAGATTCCCGCTCTGCGCTCCAAAACGGCCAAGATCATCGCCACGCGAGAGGAATCGACCCCATTTGTCACTCGCCTGGGCTGCGGAGCAGTGGAGTGAACAACCAGGGCCTGGATCTCTGCAATCAGGGCCCGCTTACCCTCTACGGTTACTGTGATGCAGGTTCCGGAGACCGGGTTTTGCGATCCGGAAACAAATAGCGCGCTTGGGTCTGGCACCTCGAGGATGCCCTCGCCGGTGAGCTCAAAGCACCCCACCTCATCGGTTGGACCAAAGCGGTTTTTCAGGGTTCGAACAAATCGAAGTGAGGTTTGGCGATCGCCCTCGAAGTGACAAACCACGTCCACTAGGTGCTCTAGGGTTCTTGGTCCTGCTATCGACCCATCTTTGGTGACGTGCCCAACAAGCAGTAGCGGAATTCCATTCTGTTTGGCCGTGCGGATCAGGTTGGCTGCCACTTCCCTCACCTGGGCCGGCATGCCGGCGACACCATCGATGTCGCTGGAGGCAACGGTTTGAACCGAGTCAACGATGAACAGTTCTGGCTTTATTGCTTCAACCTGGCCAAGCACTGTTGCCAGATCTGTCTCAGCAGCTAGGTAGAGATTTGGGCTTAGGGCATTGGTGCGCTGGGCTCGAAGCTTGACCTGGGAGGCAGATTCCTCAGCCGAAACATAGAGCACCTTTTTGCCCTGCTTTGCCAAGCGTGATGCCACTTCAAGTAGCAAGGTGGACTTACCAACGCCAGGCTCACCAGATAGCAGGATCGCGGCTCCTGGAACCAAACCGCCACCGAGCACTCGATCGAATTCTCCAACCATGGTCGGCTGACTCTGGTTTTCACCAGTCTCGATCTCCGTTATTGGCCTGGCGGCTTGAGACTCGTTTAGCTTTAGCGCTCTGACTTCTTTGGTTGTGCCGCTGGACTCATCCAGGCTTCCCCAGGCCTGGCACTCGCCACAGCGTCCCGCCCACTTGACGGTAGTCCAGCCACATTCGGAGCACTTGAATTCGGATTTTTGCTTAGCCACGAATGAAACCTAACCCACACCTAGGACACCTAAACTCTTCAAACGTAACTGTGTTGAAAGTTGAGACGTGACAAAAAACCACAGGCATGAGTTTTGGCTCGTCATAATGCTCTCGCTTGGAGCGTCTGCGATTTGGTCAACCATCTCGCTGATTCGCAAGTTACTGCAAGAAGGCGGTCTTTCCAAGGCAACCGCAACTTTGAATCGACCACTTGCCGAGATCGCTTGGTTGGATCTCGTTAGTCAATTGGCATCGATCGCGCTTGCTCTGGTTCCAGTTTTGCTTGCTCTTTATTTCTTGAGTCAGGACCGAATAGATATTGGCCTCAGGCCCCGGCTTTCAGATCTCAGACAGGTAGTGCTAGTTGCCGCCGGGGTTGGCATCCCTGGCATCGGCCTTTACTTTTTAGCCTTAGAGCTTGGGCTCACAGCTCGGGTGGTTCCAAGTGCACTGGGTGATAACTGGTGGACGATTCCGGTGTTGCTTTTGGCTGCGATGAAAGCCGGACTGCTGGAGGAAGTCATTGCAGTCGGGTTCTTCATGACCAAACTTTCAAAGTGGAAACCGGAGCTTATGGTGCCTGCCCTGATTGTTCTTTCCGCCTTGTTTAGAGCCAGCTACCACTTATACCAAGGCTTCTCCGCGTTTATTGGAAACTTCGTTATGGGGCTGGTGTTTGCCTACTGGTTCCATAAAACCAAGCGAGTGGCGCCGCTGGTTGTGGCTCACTTTTTGATGGATGCTGTGGTCTTTATTGGTTACCCACTGGTGTTTGGCTCGTAGGATTTGAAAATGGACAATCTTCGCATTGCATTTATTGGCACCGGCTCGATGGGCTCCGCAGTTCTCGAGGGGTTGCTGAAAGCAGGTCACCCCAAGGCTCTGATTTCGGCCACCACCAGAACCGAGGCCAATGCCAAGGCGCTGCGAGATCGGGGCATAAGTGCCATGGCTGGAGAGACCGCACCAGATGCCAATGCCCTGATGGCTGGAGATGCTGACCTTATCGTGCTGGGGGTAAAGCCCTACCAAATTGTCGATGTCTTGACTGAGCTCAATGGAGAGATCGGCAAAAACGCAGTGGTTATTTCCATGGCAGCAGGCATCAAACTACAAACCATGGCAAACGTTCTCACTGACAACCCAAACATCATTCGAACCATGCCAAACACCCCTGCGCTGGTTGGCAAGGGCGTTACTGGGCTAGCTGCCCTATCGAGTGCCTCACAAGATGCCATTGATGCGGCCAAGGCTTTGTTTGAGGCGGTTGGTTCAGTGCTAGTGATACCGGAGGAGCAGATCGACGCACTTAGCGCGGTATCTGGCTCCGGGCCAGCTTGGGTTTACTACATCATCGAGCAGTGGGAGAAGGTGGCCATTTCTCAAGGCTTCAGCGAATCAGATGCCAAGTTGCTAGTGCGCCAAACCTTGGCGGGCTCGGTTGAACTTTTAGAGTCAACCGGCGAGGAGCCATCAGAGCTTCGCAGAAAGGTAACCAGTCCAGGCGGCACTACCGAGCGAATCATCGCGACCATGGAACAGGCAGATTTGCATGGGATTTTCGGGAAGTCCCTAGACGCGGCTGTGACCAGGGCTAGGGAAATCGCAAACTCCTGAGCCAGGGGTTAGTCTTATTCCATGGCAGACATCTTTGAAGCAATTGCAGATCCAACTAGACGCG
>CAZZHB010000085.1:0-5488 GCA_964653615.1 uncultured Aquiluna sp. | reverse complement strand
TCGATGTGGAATGAAGTGAAGGACCGTCTGTCTGAGCCAGGGCTTTCGCTTTCCGGCGGTCAGCAGCAGCGTCTTTGCATCGCAAGGTCCTTGGCCATGAATCCAAACGTGCTACTCATGGATGAGCCATGTTCCGCCTTGGACCCAGGCTCGACTCGTCGAATTGAAGAGACCATTCTGGAGCTCAAGGAAACCATGACCATCGTCATCGTTACCCACAACATGCAGCAGGCGCAACGCGTTGCCGACTCAACGGCTTTCTTCCTGTCGGAGAACGGTAACCCGGGTGAAGTTGTGGAATTTGACACCACTGAGAACGTGTTCATTCGTCCTAAGGACGAGCGCACCAATGAGTATGTAAATGGACGATTTGGTTGATGTTCACCCGGGGTTTACCTACTGAACAGAGTGGGTTAATCCGGAAACCAAAGACTCATCATTGTCAACAGACTCTAAACAAGGAGAACCAATGCGTATGAACAAGATCGCCAGCATCTCAGCTGGTGCAGCACTTGTCGCAGCAACCGTGCTAACTGGACCTGCAGCTATGGCAGGCGAGAGCATCACCGGAACCGGTGCGAGCTACACCCTGTCACTTCAGACTGACTGTGCAGCGTCTTACCAAGAACACAAGGTAACTTACGTATCCAAGGGTTCAACCACTGGTCGCTCAGACTTCACCAAGGGCGTGAGTGACTTCGGTGGTTCTGACATCGTTTACAAGACTTCGGAAACCAAGCCAAAGAACTTCACCTACGTACCGCTACTAGGTGGTCCAATCGCAATCTCCTACAACATCAAGGGAGTTAGCCGCCTAAACCTCACCGCGGCAGTTATCAGCGAGATTTACCAGGGCAAGATCACCAAGTGGAATGACAAGAAGATTGCTGATCTCAACAAGGGCGTAAAGCTTCCTAACGCAACCATCACTCCGGTTTACCGCTCGGACGGCTCCGGTACCACTGCAAACTTCACCAACTACCTATTCCAGGTAGCGGGTAAGGACTGGACCATGGCAGACAACTTCAAGTCGGCAGCCAAGACCGTGGTTGGCGTGGGTGCCAGCGGTAACTCGGCAGTTGCCACCACCATCAAGTCGACCGCCAACTCATTCGGTTATATTGACCTGGCAGATGCCAACAAGAACGCACTTGCAATCGCTCACCTGCAGAACGGCAACGGCCAGTTCCTAAAGCCAACCATTGCAAACTCAAAGCGTTTCATTGAGTCAACCGCAATGAAGGCAACTGGTGAGGTTATCTTCGACTACAACAAGAAGCTTGCTGGTGCATACAACCTTTCGGTTGTTTCCTACGGAATCGCACCAACTAAGGCCGGTACCGCAAAGGCTGACGCCGTCCGCGAATACCTGACCTACTTCATCAAGGAATGCGCTCCAGCTAAGGCTGCGGCTATCGGATACGTTGCCCTTTCCGGCAAGTTCCAGAGCACCGCACTGAAGCTGGTTGCAAAGATCAACTAAGTAAATAAGTAGTGAAACATCTGGGGCACGCTAGCGTGCCCCAGATGTCCCATTTGGAGGGAATGAAATGCGCCGGTTAGTTTCAGTCATCGCACTATCGGGGGCCATCTTGGCGACCCTTACCGCGTGCGACCCTCCGATGCCGGACTCGTTGCGAGTCGAACTTGCCGAGCGCACTGTGGTTTGCCCTGAGGCTGCAGTAGACGTTGTCGCCACTGAAGCGGTTTCGGATGTTTCAAGTTTCTGGAGCGACTCCATGACCAACGCCTGCGGTCTTGGATTGAACTTGGTCGAGGAAGCTGCGGCTGGAATCGAATTCTCTGATCACGGCGTTTTCAAGTGTGAACCTTTCCTAACGGTTCCAATCGCAATGGACGCGGCAGTAATCACCTTCGTGCTGGGGGAGAACTACGAGCTCACGTTCGATGCCCCGACTTTGGCGGCAATCTTCTCCGGAGAAATCACCAATTGGTCTGACCCCGCAATCGTTGCCCTGAACGAATTTGCAGTACTGGAGGACCAGGAGATTGTCATTTCTCCGACTGCTCTGGCTCCTGCCAGAAACGCTCTGGAGTCTTGGCTTGAAACCGAGACTGGTAAAGATTTGGATTTGAGCTACATCGCTGACGAGGAGGGCCTGGAGTCAGAGGCCATCTATGCACTTAGCGAGGGTGAATTGAGAATCACCGGATTCTCCAGCACGTTGACCACTGGTTACTCGCTGGCAAACATCGCAACCGTGCCAGGTGATGTGGCCAGCGTTGTGGTGCCGGATGCTCGCCTTATCCAAACCGCAGGCACCCAGCTTGACTTCGTAAAAGACCTTGATGCTCAAACCGTCACCATCAGCTATAACCGCGACAACGAGGTAAAGCCGCTCATGGGTGCAGTGGAGGCTCTAGTTCCGTATGCTCCCGTTTTTGCAATCAACATGGGACTCTGCGGTGAGGACACCGTTGACCTCAGAAACACTGCCCGTTATCTGCTTCGCCTGGACGCGCAGGGAGTTATTGCAACTGGTGTCACCTCGCCACTTCCAGAGCACGTTCGAATTGCAGCAGCCGCTTTGATTGACGCAGGAAACCCCAGCCTGAATCTAGAGACTGAAGTCACCGAGTAGCTCTCAATTAGACTTAGCCGGTGCCAAAACAAAACTTGGGTATCGGAAGACTGTTGATTGCTATCTACGCGATTTTTGCCATCTCCGCTACCGCGAGGGCCAGCTATCAGCTGATACGAGAATTCGATCAAGCTCCGTTGGCCTACTCGCTCTCGGCTATTTCTGCAGTGGTTTACCTGGTCGCCACCTTCTCGCTCGCGAAGCAGTCGCAGCAGTGGCAACGAATTGCGAAGCTCACGATTTGGTTCGAGTTGATTGGTGTTCTGACAGTGGGTTCACTGAGCCTGGCACTGCCAGAGTTGTTTGCCCACCCTTCGGTTTGGTCTGGTTTTGGTTCAGGCTATGCCTTCATTCCACTGCTACTGCCAATCTTGGGTTTGCTATGGATCAGGAAGCACCATGCTCGAGATAACTAACATTTCGCAACTTCCGGCAGATCTCTCTAACACCGCAATTGCAATTGGAAAGTTCGATGGTCTGCACCTGGGGCATCAGCAGCTCCTGCATGAACTAGTCGACTATTCGCAAGATGCTGGGCTCGTGCCAGTCGTGATCACTTTCGATCGCCACCCGAAAGCACTTTTAGACCCTGAGAATTGCCCAAGACCGATTATTGGACCGGCGCAGAAGTCAAATTTGATGCAGGACGCTGGGGTCGAAGTTTTGCTGACCCTGCCGTTCACGGGGGAGCTCGCTGAATTGAGCCCACAAGACTTCATTGAGAAAGTGGTCGCCCCACTTGGCGCCCAAATGATTTTCGTCGGAGCCGGTTTCCGTTTTGGAGCAAGCGGCAGTGGGACGGTGGATCACCTCAGGGAATTCGGTCCGCAGTTTGGATTCCGAGTTCGTGAAGTTGCAAATGTTGAAGTTTCCGGTCGAAAGATCTCATCAACTGAACTTCGAAGCATCCTAGATGCGGGAAAAGTCGAGGTCGCAAGTCTGCTGCTTGGTCGCAATCACGTGGTGACAGGCATGGTTGAGCACGGCAGGAAACTCGGTAGGACCCTTGGCTTCCCAACCGCCAACATTGCGCGCAATGCGGAGGGTTACCTTCCTGGAGACGGTGTTTACGCGGGTTACCTCTATGCGGGCGGCGTTCGATACCCAGCGGCTCACTCGGTTGGCACTAACGACACCGTTGGCGAAGTGCCCAAGGTATTGGAATCACACGTAATTGGCCGAACCGATTTGGACTTATATGACCAAGAAGTCAGTTGCGAGTTTGTGGCTCAGGTTCGGGGTTGGGCAAAGTTTGCTTCGCTTGAGGAGCTGATCGCTCAAATAGCTGTGGATGTAAAGCAGGCATCTGAAATCCTTGGGGAGTAGTCTCTAAGCATGAGCTTTGTAGACGCAGTGGCGGCAGGATTCAAAAACTATTTCAACTTCAGGGGCAAGGCATCCCGCTCCGAGTTCTGGTACTGGGTGCTGTTCACAATTCTGCTCAGTCTGGTGCTGGGAACAATCGAAACCGTTATCTGGCCAGCTGCACCGCTTGACAGCGAGGACATAGAGGCAGTGCTAAATGCAACCCTGAGTGCACCGACACCGCTGACATCGTTGGCAAATCTGCTGCTTTTTATCCCTGGACTCTCAGTTACGGCGAGACGATTCCATGACGCCGGCTTTAGTGGCAAGTGGTTGTTATTGCTCTTGGTGCCGGTGGCGTACTCGATTTTTGCAGTAATCGGCGTCGTGGCGATTTCTGTTGACTACTTCGGATCTGGCCTTCCAAGCGTGGATGAGATTCCACTAGAAGTTGTGATGTCGATGATCTTTTTGATTGCCCCGATATTTGCGCTGGGCTTTGCGGTTTTTGTTATTCACGTGATTTTTGCGCTAAAGCCATCTCGATCTTTCTACGATGGCAACAAATATGTAGAGCCAGAACCACTTAGCTCCTCCGATGAGGGCACTACCGCCTAGACGAAATCGCAATTTCACCCTAGACTTCTCAGGTTGCCGTGTAACGGCCGCGGATAAAGAGAGCTTGAAGCACAAAGTTTCAGGCGCCGCGCAGCGAGGGAAAGGATAAGCAATGGCATTAGATGCTGCTGTAAAGACCCAAATCATCGAGGAATACGCCATTAAGCCTGGCGACACAGGTTCTCCTGAGGTTCAGATTGCCGTGCTAAGCCGCCGCATTGCTGACCTTACCGAGCACCTAAAGGACCACAAGCACGATCACCACTCCCGTCGCGGACTGTTGCTTCTTGTTGGTCAGCGTCGCCGTCTACTCGGTTACCTACAGAACGTTGACATCGCACGCTACCGTTCACTAATCGAGCGCCTAGGCCTTCGTCGATAATTCGGTTTTTACGCCAGACCCCCGAACACATCTGTTCGGGGGTCTTGCATTTCCTAGGAATTTTGCGCATTGGTTGTTAGGCTTTAGCTAGGAGTTCGCGAAGGCGGGTCCTCGGTGGAAATCTTTGGGTCGATTGCCCCAGATGTTTTTACTGACGACCAGCACTTCATAAGGCCAATCGGCCTTCTCCAGCACGCAACAAAGACTTGCATTTGCAGGTTGGGTTTTCGCGTGCGCTGAGGATATAGGAGGAGCCATGGAAGGCTCAGAAATCAAAGCAACAGAAGCAATCATTGACAACGGCAAGCACGGCAAGCGCGTAATCCGCTTCGAGACTGGCCGGCTAGCACAGCAGGCTGCCGGTAGCGCAGCGGTTTACATTGACGAAGAGACCATGCTCTTTTCGGCAACCACCGCATCAAAGCAGCCAAAGGACCAGTTCGACTTCTTCCCGCTAACCATCGACGTTGAAGAGCGCATGTATGCCGCTGGAAAGATTCCAGGCTCATTCTTCCGTCGTGAGGGACGTCCATCGACCGCAGCTATCTTGGCTGCTCGTCTAATCGACCGCCCTCTTCGC
>CAZZHB010000084.1:0-5687 GCA_964653615.1 uncultured Aquiluna sp. | reverse complement strand
ATCGTAGCCAACCAGCTGATCGTCCAGCTTGAGAAAGATGCACCCGCTGCAGCTGAAGTATTTGGCAATGGTGCAGTTCTGAGCTACTCGCCACTTGGTTTAGATGGAGCCGGCACCTACCTAGTCAAGGTAAACCCATTTGACTCACTCTCAACTAACATTTCCCGTATTTCGGCTATCGATGGCGTCGAATTTGCCGAACCCAACTACGAGGTTGAACTTCAAAACACCAGCAATGACACCCGTTACGTAAGCGGTGAGATGTGGGGTCTTTACGGCTCCACTTCATCATCAACCACCAGCCCAACCAGTTCAAACGGCGTGAATGCCGCGGGCGCTTGGGCCAAGGGATACACCGGATCGCGTGCGGTTTACGTAGCGGTTATTGACTCTGGAATTAACGTCTCTCACTCCGACCTGGCGGCCAACATCTGGACCAACGCCCAAGAGGTCGCCGGTGATGGTCTAGACAATGACAACAACGGTTTCGTTGACGATATCAACGGCTTTGACTTTTTAAATAATGACGGCAGCGTCTTCGACGCGGGTGAGCACCCACACGGCACCCACGTCGCCGGAACCATTGGTGCAGTTGGTGGAAACGGAATCGGAGTCACCGGTGTTGCCTGGGGAGTAACACTGATCTCCGCCAAGATCGTGAACTCTCAAGGCCAGGCATCGATTGCTGATGCGATTGAGGCCATTGACTACATCACCATGCTGCGCATGAAAAAGGGCCTCGACATCATCGCGAGCAACAACTCTTGGGGTGGCACCGCCTACTCACGCTCTCTAGAGAATGCCATCAAGCGCGGAGGCGATGTTGGAATCATCTTCGTCGCAGCAGCCGGTAACGATGCCACAGACATCGGAACCACAGCTCAGTACCCAGCGGCATATGACTGCACCACTCCACACCGACCATTTGACTGTGTGGTTTCCGTGGCAGCAATCGACCAGTCCGGAAACCTAGCTAGCTACTCAAACTTCTCTTCAACCAGAGTTGACCTAGCGGCACCTGGTACCAACATTCTCTCCACCTCGGGCAATGACTACGCAACCCTAAGTGGAACCTCGATGGCAACCCCGCACGTCACCGGTGCGATTGCACTCTGCCTAGGTGCTTACCGAGGCGTGACTGCGGAGCAGGCAATTGCAAAGGTGAAGGCAACGGTAACCACCACCGCATCGCTATCGGGCAAAGTTGCCACCGGTGGCCAGCTCAATGTTTCGGCACTGGTTGACTCCTGTGCTGCCGAGAGCACTGCGCTATCGGGTGCGATCACCAATGCCAAGCTTTCTGCGCTTTACACCGACCGCATGCGAGTCGACTGGGATGACACAGTTGCCGGAGATTATGAGCAAGAGCTGCAGATCTCGGTCGGACCAAACGGCTGTGCTGGACCGTTCTCGCACTTTGGTTACATCGGCCCAGGACTTACTGCACTTCCAGTCTTTAATTTGCAGGAGGCACAGTTCTACTGCTTCCAGGTCCGAGGCATTAGAGATGCAGCCACCACCACGTGGAACAAGTCAAACGTTGCGATTACCTGGACCAGCAACCTGCCATATATCACCGGAAAGGTGACCTTGGCCGATGGTGTAACTCCGGTGGCAAAGATGCCGGTTCGCTGGATTGCCAATGGTGCAAACCCAGGATCCGATAACCAAAACACTCTGCTGGCTTACACCAACCTCGCCGGTGAGTATGTGCTGCAGGTGCCGAATGGCACCGAGGGTGAGCTCTTTATCAACACCCCACGCTGGGCCAACCGCGGTCTTGACACCATTCCTCCAACCCCTTGGGGCATGGAGGCCGGTGGCAAACTAACCATCACTCAGGACACCGTTGTTGATATTCGTGTACCGAGCATTAAGACCGTCACAGTTACGGTGTTGCAGCACGGCACCAATCAACCCGTGGTTGGTGGCAAGGTGCAGTACTCGGGCTACACCAAGAACTGCGTCAACGGCAGCTACACCGCATTCACCGGTGCCACCCAGTCTCGTTGCGTGACCTGGCCCGCCGGCTACGCCCACTCCGGACCGGTTACCGACTCGCAGGGTCGGGTAACGCTGTCGCTGTTTGACACTCAGCACATCGCGGACCCAACCTATGAGTTCATGGTTTTGGACCCTGCCAACGAAGCCAAGAGCACCTTGTTCACGCTGACCCCAACCTCAAGTGCAAATGTCACTGTGATCATGAATCCACCAATTGTTTTCTCCGGCAAGGTCTTTATGGCCGATGGCGTCACGCCGGTTGCAGGTGCGGTGGTGAACTGGCTTAACGATGGTCAATACGCAGGTATTGAGAACTCAAACTCGCTCAAGGCAACCACAAACAGTTCGGGTCAGTACTCGCTCGCGGTGCCATCTGGAACCCTAGGTCGACTGTTTGTATCGACCAGCCGCTCACCCAGAAACGTATCACCAACGACGCCACAATTACCTTGGGGTCTTGATGCTGGAGGTATGACGAGCTCTACCGTGAGTAAAGAGATCAACCTGGTTATGCCTGCTCAGAACATGGTGACTTTCAACATCACCAATGGCTCAACTGGCGCATCCATGTCTGGTGCAATCTTGGAGTTCTCGGGCTTTACCAAGACCTGTAAGGCTGGAAGCTACACCCCATTCCCTGGTGCTACCAACCCGACCTGCTCCACCTGGCCTGCCGGTTACTCGCACTCGGCACCAAGGGCCAACTCCTCGGGCGTTGTGAGAATTGCGGTGCTTGCTCAGCAGCTCCTGGCAACAAGTGCCTTCAAGCACGACTTCGTCGTGCGTGACCCAAGCGACACCTCTCGCACCACTAACGTGAGCGTGACTCCTGCAGCTGACATGACACAGAACGTCGTCATGAACCTGCCAGTCACAATCACCGGCAAGGTCCTCATGGCCGACGGCACCACCCCGGTTTCCGGAGTACCTGTGAAGTGGCTAAACGATGGCCAGAATGGTGGAATCGATAACGAGAATGCGATCACCGTAACTACCAACTCCAGTGGTGATTACTCAATCACCGTGCCAAATGGCAGTCTCGGCAAGCTGTTTGTAAACACTTCTCGCAGACCAAGCACCGCGACCCCAACCTCACCCCTTATCCCTTGGGGACTTGAGGCTGGTGGCAACATCACTTTCACCCAGAGCCGCACCGTGAACATCGTGCTACCGGCTCAGAGCGTGGTTAAGTTCTCGGTCAAGGAGTGGGCATCCAGCGAAGCTGTTGCAAATGCCAATGTCGAGTTCTCCGGATTCACCAAGAACTGTCGAGCCGGAAGCTACACCCCGTTTGCAGGTGCAACCGGCGGCTTCTGCACCAGCTGGCCAGGTGGCTACACCCATGCAGCTCCAAAGACCAACTCCAGTGGCGAGGTTTCGGTTGCACTGCTTGGATCGAACCTGGTGGCGGACAACAACTACAGCTGGATCGTCTCGCACCCACTCGACTCCGCACGAGTAACCAGAGTGAATTTTGTCGCATCGCAGAGCGCGACCATCGGTGTTGTCATGCCTGGTACTCCAAGTAAGCCAGAGCAGCCAAGCGCAACCGCACTAACCAATGAGGTTCGCTTGAACTGGACTGAGCCTTGGGATGGCGGAGCATTTATTGACTACTACAAAGTCTGGGTATCACTTGATGCCGGTGGACCATTTAACCTGGTCACCTCAGGTAGCTGTGCCGGAAACATCGCGCCAGATCTGAGAACCTGTGTGGTCACTAACCTCACCCCTGGTGTGACCTACTACTTTGCGATCATCGCCCACAACGTCATTGGCTACAGCCAGCTTTCGATGGCGGTGTCATCGGTGCCGAGGGCAGCGATCTCCACCTTCACCAGTTCACCAACCCCTACCGTTTCGGGCATAGCTCAGGTAGGTCAGTTCCTAGTGGCTGAACCAGGACCTTGGGATGCCGGGACCACATTTGACTATGAGTGGCTAAGAGACGGCAGTGCCATACCAGGTGCAGTTGGATCAAGTTACCTAGTCAGGGCCATCGATGCTGGTAAGGCCATCACCGTCAAGGTGACCGGTCGCAAGACCGGCTTCCAGAGTGTGACCAAGCTCTCTGGAGCGACCACTCCTGCTTGGCCAACCGGCTCTCGCCTGGTGGTAATCACCGGCTCACCAGTCATTGGTCAGCTGTTGATTGCTCAACGATCGCCGTTGGTTAGTGCCCAAGAAGTTGGGTTCCAGTGGCTAAGAGAAGGTCAACCAATCTCCGGTGCAACCTCAGAAATCTATGAGCCAACCTCGGCAGATGTTGGCCAGGCGATCTCGGTGCAGCTAACCGGTACCGCTTTGGCTGCAGCTCCATCGGAAGCCAAGATTGACACCTTGATGATTGTGGCTCTGGCGTCAGAGGTAGTTACCGCCACCAGACCCGGTTTGCTAGTAGCTGCTACGGCGAGCCCAATTGCTATCCCGACCGTCACGCCAACACAAAGTGCAACCGTGAGCCCAACAGTCAAATACGACCAGGGTTACGTCCCAGCTTTCATTGGCAAGGCCTTCACGCTGACCGCTGCCCAGAAGGCAGCGATCAGAGAAATCCTCAAGGGCAGCAAAGCAACCAAGTTCATCTGCACCGCATTTAGATTGCAAGGTGGTTCTGCTAGCCAGAACACTTTGTTCCTAAAGCGAGCTAAGGCGGTTTGTGACTATGCCAAGACTCAAAGGCCAACGTTGTCTACTTGGTTCCAGTCCAAACCAACCAAGGTGAAGAGCTTTGCGGGCAGAGTGTTGATGGGGCTTAAGGGCTAAGCGAGAATTCCTTACAAGACTTGGTTTTAATTGTGAGGGATTGGTGTTGAGTTTCTCAATCCGGATCAATAATCTAGACACATCAATTGATCTCTTGGGGGAGAGAATATGCGTTCGCTAATCAAGCTAGTTTCAATTTTTTCCACTGCGGCCCTGCTAGCCGTGGGTGCCGTTGCACTCCCAGCCTCAGCGGCTGCGCAGAGGGTCAGCTACTTTATCTCTGGGGAGTGCAATGACAACTCAGAAATGTATGGCGAGTACGCCCTTTATGAAGAGTATGGTGACACTTGTGTACTAGAGGTGAGAGTGTCTCCAAAGAGCGTCGTTCGCACTGTTCACCTTCAGTACTGGAGCGAGACTCGCAACAAGTGGATTTCTGAACGAACCCTCAAGACCAACAAGCAGGGCGTAGCCAAGCTCGACATTGAGCCATACTGCGAAGACGACCTATGGTGTGATGGCACATACACCTACCGAATCTACGTCTTGGCTCGATCCGGTCAAAAAGCAAACTACTCACAAGAGTTTGACGTTACCTTTTATCCATATCTGGGTTACTAATCTAGAAAACCAAACACATTGGTTTTCCTAAGTTTCGCTACTTCCAGGTTCCGAATGTGAACTTCAAGGTTTCTATGTAGGTTTCTGATCCCTCTTTGACCCGCAGCCTGATTGTCGCTGTTTTGGGCTCGTTTATGCCAAGGTTGGAAATTTTAATCTTGAAATTGATGGGTGCAATCCAGGACCCCGCGGCAGCAGAGATGGACTTTGGCAAATCGGACATAAATCCTGCGCGGAGATCACCATTGAGTTTTGCGTAGGCCACGGCCGGATCCAAAAGAATCTCAGAGTCTTTCCCAAACTTAACGTCAACTCGAATCGTGAGGACTCCGTCCTGCACCGAAGGTTCGTAGAAA
>CAZZHB010000083.1:0-5760 GCA_964653615.1 uncultured Aquiluna sp. | reverse complement strand
TCAACAGCAGCACGCGGCGTGGGAAGAAACGCAATCCTCCGCTGCATTTGGCCAGCTGAGAAAGAGCTTCAGGGGGTTTGCTTTCCCTCTGACCGCTGCCTTTCTAATCTGGTATTTCACTTACATCCTGCTCACCGCTTTTGCTCGTGACTGGGTAACCGCAACCGTCATCGGCAACGTCAACGTCGCCTTTGTTCTAGGCATCTTGCAGTTCGTTTCTACGTTCGTAATTATGTGGCTCTACGAACGTCACTCGACCAAGGTTCTGGACAAGGCTTCAGAGGAGCTGAAGGACGTAGTAGAGGGGAAGATGCGCTGATGCAAATCGACCACACTACTCTTTCGTCTGCCCTGTTCATCGGGTTCGTAGTCATCACCCTCGGCGTTGTCTTCTGGGCAAGCAGGCAGAACAAGCAAGCCACTGACTTCTACAACGGTGGTGGTAACTTCTCCGGATTCCAAAACGGTCTGGCGATCGCCGGTGACTACATGTCAGCGGCATCCTTCCTCGGTATCGCAGGAACGATTGCGCTGTTTGGTTACGACGGCTTCCTATACTCCATCGGCTTTTTGGTCGCCTGGTTGGTAGCGCTGCTGTTGGTGGCTGAACCACTGCGTAACTCCGGTCGCTTCACCATGGGTGACGTGCTTGCATTCCGCATGAAGCAGATTCCGGTTCGTACCGCTGCTGCAACTTCTACGGTTGTGGTTTCGGTGTTCTATCTATTGGCACAGATGGTCGGCGCTGGAGCGCTGGTCTCACTGCTGCTGAACTTCACCGACCCAGCGGCCAAGAACTGGATCATCATTGGAGTTGGAATCTTGATGATTATTTACGTAACCGTTGGTGGCATGCGTGGCACCACATACGTTCAGATCATCAAGGCTTTCTTGCTAATGACTGGTGCAGCCCTGTTGACCGTTATGGTGCTTTGGAAGTTCAACTTCAACATCTCTGAGCTACTAGGTGCAGCACAGCAGGCTTCTGGCCTGGATGGCTTCCTCGAGCCGGGGCAGAAGTTTGGTAAGGACATCAAACTGCCGGATGGCACCATCGACCAAATGGCTACCCTGTGGAGCAAGCTTGACTTGATTTCCTTGGGCATGGCTCTGGTGCTTGGTACCGCAGGTCTTCCACACATCCTGATCCGTTTCTACACCGTGCCAACCTCTAAGGATGCCCGTAAGAGCGTTAACTGGGCGATTGGAAACATCGGTGCCTTCTACCTCATGACCATTGCTCTTGGTTTTGGTGCAGCTGCACTTGTCTCTCGAGATCAGCTTTTCCGCGGCTACAAGGTGGACGCGAATGACTGCTTGGTTGACAAAACCGGCGCTGCGATTGTCGACGGTGAAGTGGCTTGTACGCCACTTGACCAGCTGGCGAACCTAAGTGCTGAGGCTAAGAAGCTGATTGTTCCGGTCGACACCTCGGGCAACGTGGCAGCTCCTCAGCTAGCCGAGTTCCTCGGTGGTGGAAGCGGTTCTGTTGGCGGCGCAGTAATGCTTGCAGTCATTGGAGCAATTGCTTTCGCGACCATCTTGGCCGTGGTGGCGGGTCTAACCTTGGCATCCTCTTCATCTTTGGCACACGACCTGTATGCCAACGTGATCAAGCGTGGCAAGGCAACTCCTGAGCAGGAGGTAAAGGTGGCACGTGTTGCCGCATTTGCCATCGGTGCGGTTTCGATTGTTTTGGCAATCGCAGCCCAGGGTCTGAACGTTGCATTCTTGGTGGCAATTGCATTCGCAATCGCGGCCTCGGGCAACCTTCCTGCGGTGCTCTACTCACTGTTCTGGAAGAAGTTCAACACTCGTGGAGCGGTATGGTCCATCTACGGTGGCCTCTTCTCCGCAGTGATTCTGCTGGTCTTCTCGCCAACGGTTTCGGGAACTCCAACCTCCTTGATTCCATTGGTGGAGGGCGGATTAGCCTTCAACTGGTTCCCAATGGCTAACCCAGGATTGGTATCGATTCCATTCGGCTTCTTCATGGGCTGGCTGGGAACCGTTACCAGCACTGAGCGAAACTATGCAAAGTATGCCGAACTCGAAGTGAGAAGCCTCACCGGCGCTCACATCGCTAAGGCTGTCGAGCACTAATTAGCAACCAAAGATAAAACCCCCGAGGGCCTAAGCTCTCGGGGGTTTTTCTTTGATCTAGGCGTATAGCCCGAGCAAAATTGCCACAAAAATAGCGACAAAGATTGCCGGGGTTACAAACTTGGCAATCTCAAGCCAAGGCCTAAAGCTGATGATTCGGTCAACCAGCGGATTCTTATCCGTTACTAGCTTCAGGGCATCAATTGTGGCCTGAGCCTGAGACGCCGCTGAATACTCAGCCAGCGCACCCAAGATGCCACTTGCGAGCAAGATAAGGGCGAAGCCTGCCTTCAGGTATTCGCCAGAATCGGCAATGGCTGGGGTAGCAATAGCGGCAAAGGCGAGAAGTCCGGTTGGGGCAAGCTGGGCCAAGATCAGGTGCAAGCGATTTGTGTTGAATTCTCGGATTAGTTGCGAGGTTTCCATGGTTGCCCTTTCAGGAGATAAAGACAGATGCCTAATAAGAACACCAAGTTACAAGAAAAGCTTTCCATTCGCTTTCGAAAGCTGCTCTCTGGTGCAACCGACGGCACCCCACCCTGGCTGCCGGTGGTTGCCGAAGGTAATGATGTTGGTTTGTTTGCTCCCGAAGATGCCCCCTGGATCATTCACCGTGACTTCTCCACACTGGTCGGGGGAGTGCGAGCTCTGTTGATGCAGGCGCTACACCCAGGCTCTTTAGCTGGCGTTGCACAGCACTCACGCTATGAGCAGGACCCACTGGGAAGGCTCTCTGGAACAATTCGGTGGCTAACCGTGACCACATTTGGCTCAGTTGAAGCAGTTCAGAACGAGGCAGGTCGCGTAAACCGCATGCACACCAAAGTCAGCGGCGAATACCAGACCGCCCAAGGCGAAACCTCAAGCTACCGAGCTGCAGACCCAAGACTTTTGCTCTGGGTTCACATTGCATTTATGGAGAGCTTTCTTCGGGCTCATCAGAACTATTCCAGAGCACCAATTCCCGGGGGCGCAGACGCCTACGTGAAGCTCTGGGGCAAGTCGGTAGCGCCACTCGGGCTCAGTGATGTCCCAACCTCTGAGCAAGAACTAAATCAATTGCTGGATCAGTTTTCTGAGGAACTTATCGTCACCGAGAAAACCAGGTCAGTTATCAACTGGATCAGAAAAGCACCGCTGCCAGCGCTTACCAAACCGGTCTACAAACTACTTTTCTACTCGGCAGTTGCAAGCTTGGAGCCCAGATTCCGGGACCTGATCGGCATCCGTTCAGCACCACTTTGGTTGCTGCGTCCCGTAACCACGAATGTGCTTGGGTTGATGCGCTTTGCCATTGGCCCGGAGTCGCCAATCGAGGATGCGGCATTGAGAAGAATCGAACGAGTCAAAGCTCAGCAGGGGAATGTTTTTCGCAAGGACATCGTTGACAACTAGTACCCCCTTGAATTCCGCTCAAGACTGCAATCGAAGAGCGGAAGACCCCCAAGTTTTCAACTTGGGCCTCCTAAGAAAATGGGCAACCGAAATGGTTGCCCATTTTTCTTTGCCGCTAAACTTTTGGGGTGCCAAAGGCACGCGCCACCCTAGCTCAGTCGGTAGAGCAGCTCCCTCGTAAAGAGCAGGTCAGGAGTTCGATTCTCCTGGGTGGCTCCAACAGAAATTTAGGCATTCAAATTGGCAATCACATTCCCAAAACCAGCACCTGATCTCAGGGGCAGTTTGGTAAGGCTGTCGCAGTTGGAAGAATCCGTGATTGCCCCCTACATCGAATTGATTTCGGATCCCGAGGTCGCGTTCTGGACAGCCAGCACTCAGACTTTCACTGAAGAGCAGTTACTGGGTTGGCTTAGATCAAGACCTAGTGCACTCGAGCGTTTGGATTGGGCTGTTTTCGATGCCACATCTGGTGAATTTGCGGGCGAGATTGTTCTGAATGAGTACAAGCCTGATGAAGAGGCTGTAAATCTGCGCATCGCACTGCGCACTCAAATGAGCTCGAAGGGTTTTGGAACCCAGGCCGTGAAACTGGTTTGCGACTTTGCTTTTGAAGAATTGAAAATCCAGCGAATCACACTTGATGTGCTAGCCACCAACGAAAGGGCGATTCGTTCGTACCTCAAAGTTGGATTCTCTAAGTATTCTGAAGTCATTGAATCGGGTTCGGTTTTTCACCTGATGGAGCTGCGCGCTTCCCAGGGGTAAATTCCGTTGCCCCCAGTTAGGTGACAATGAAGTACATCGGAGCGCTGGATCTTTTTACGATCGGCATTGGCCCATCGTCTTCTCACACAGTCGGGCCAATGCGAGCGGCAGCGGATTTTGCCGGCAAGCTTGCTGAAGTTGATTTTGATTCTGTTCGAACCATTCTCTTTGGCTCGTTGGCGGCAACCGGCGCCGGTCACGGCACCAAAGATGCTGTGATTGCGGGATTTGCTGGCTTGTCACCAGAGGGTTGTGACCCAGCGGAGGTTAGGGGTCTTTTCGATACCTCATTAGCAAAAGGCAGCATTCGGGTTCTTGGTCGAGAAGTCCCATTTGACGCCTCGCACTTAGAACTGAGGCTAAAGGAGCGATTGGAGCAACACTCTAACGGAATGAGGTTTCAAGCCTTTTTGGGTTCAGAACTTGTTCTTGAAGAGACGTACTTCAGCGTTGGCGGCGGCTTTATCGAGCGATTAGGGCAAGCACCTGCCTTGGATGAGATTGAAGTGCCATACCCGTTTAGCAATGCGGTTGAACTGCTATCTGCCGCCAGAGCCAACAGGCTTTCAATCGCTGAACTCGCCTACGCAAATGAGATTGCTCTGAATTCAAAAGAAGTCGTTGACCAGAGACTGATGGCAATTTGGCTTGCCATGAAGTCATGCATCGAAACTGGTTTAAAAACCGAGGGAATTCTCCCCGGCTACCTAAAGGTCCCGCGCAGAGCCAAAGACATGACCGCAAAACTCGAGCGAATGGTGATTGCCGGATCTGCGGTCGGTGACCTCACGGCAGAGTGGCTGCAGGCCTTTGCGATTGCGGTCAACGAAGAGAATGCCGCAGGCAATCGCGTGGTCACCGCTCCCACCAATGGGGCCGCTGGCATCATCCCAGCGGTTGCCTATTTTGCTCACAGGTTCCGCCAAGTGGCGGATGAGAAGATCGCTTTCGATTACCTTTTGACCGCAGCGGCTATTGGAGCCCTCTACAAGCGCAACGCGTCAATCTCGGGTGCTGAAGCGGGCTGCCAGGGGGAGGTCGGTTCTGCCTGCTCGATGGCCGCGGCCGGCATCACGGCGGTGATGGGCGGAAGTTTGGAACAGGTCGAGAATGCTGCCGAGATTGCGATGGAGCACAACCTTGGCCTGACTTGCGATCCAGTTGGCGGCTTCGTGCAGTTACCTTGCATCGAGCGCAATGCCATAGCGGCCGGAACAGCAGTTGCAGCCATGCGTTTGGCACTTCTGGGAGATGGCAAGCACAAGATTTCGCTAGATACCGTAATCGAAACCATGCGCCAAACCGGAGTCGATATGTCATTCAAATACAAGGAGACTTCCACCGGTGGCCTCGCCGTCAACGTCGTCGAGTGCTAGCTACTCAACTGCCATAATGGAGCGATCAAATTTGAGGAGCCCAATTGCCTACTTTTAGCGATGCCGAAAAAGCTGCGATGAAAGAACGCGCTCGCGAGCAGCGTGAGTTCAAAAAGCT
>CAZZHB010000082.1:3426-5769 GCA_964653615.1 uncultured Aquiluna sp. | reverse complement strand
CAACCGAGCCAACTCAAATGCAAGGTTTATGGCAAGCATGCTTTTGCCACTCCCAGCACTTCCCCAAACTGCGATGGAGCTTGCGGAGATTTTCGGATTTGAAAGCGAGCCTTTGGAAAAAGACTTGGGTTTATCTAAAATCATCTCGAATTTGCCAAGAGTAGAAAAATGGCATTTTCAGAGGAAATAGCCGGTAGCAAGATGCCCGCTTGCTCTTGTGAAATCGACACTTCAACCTCAGCTGATTGATCCGAAATCAATGAGCCATCGTCGGAAATCGAGATAACTTGACTGAAGGGAATTATTTGCTCGCCGATAAATCCTTCCGGGGTAGAAACAGTTCGCCAAATCTGAACCCATGAGCCTGGCTGGATTTGGCTGCTTACGGGTAATGAGGGCCTCAGAACAATCGAGGTATGTGATTGGACTCCACCAACCAACATCCGCTTAGGAATCAATTCGCCGCTCAGAATAACTTCGGAGAAGACTAAGTCTTCTTGCAAATCCTCGGGCTTGAGGTACATCCCGCTCAATGAACCAAGATCCATGCGTCTAGGTTCAAAAGCTTCGGGCCGCAATTCTTCCCCGGGCAACACCGTACCCTTTGCAATGAGATACTCAGGCAAAGGCTTAGTCAATGCGAATGCTCCCACAATTACAAGACCAACGGCTCCAACCAGCGTTAGAACCATCCATCCTGAGACTCGTTTTTGCAATGTTCTGCTCATGAATCACCTCTCACGGAAGACATTGAGGCAAGTTCGATTTTCCTGCAAAGAGTTATCCACAGACTATGCGCGAGCTCGACACGAACCAAGAAGATAAGAAACGCAATCATATCTACGGTTATCCGTAGATAATTAACCAACTCATGGGAGAGTACTGCTTCTGGTCAGGATTCTCAGATAGGTAGGGAAATTGAGCGCTTTAAGGAAGACCAAGATAGGGCAAGTTATCCACAGGATTAAAGGTGCTCTCTTCAAAGAAAATTCAATACCGACCAAACTTCTTGAATCTCGGAGAAATTCAAGGAGGAATCAAATTGGCCGATGACAGAATGTCGAACGAGTTAGATCCAGCCCAGCTTTTTGCAGAGATTTCCAAGGCATACATCGAAATTCTTGCGGGCGTACGACGACCTGAACAACTTGCGAGATGGCTTTCAGACAAGGCTTACTATGACATTTCGCACCGAGCAAAACGTGAGGCATTGCAACGCCAGATAACTGGAGCCAAGGCGAGGCCGGACATCTCTCTAAGAAAAAGCAAGACTTTTCTCACGGATGACGCAGGGATTCACGGAGTAGTTATCCTCAGAGTTTCAGGCACAACTAAAGCTGTCGCCTTGAGAGCAGAGAAGATTCATGAAAGGTTTCGAGTAACCGAAGTCCTGATCATTTAACTCTTAAAAAACGAACTTCCGGCTCCACCCTGGTTCGGCTTCTTTGGAGGCTGAACTGCTGGGTTAGGTTCACTGTGGGAGTCTGCTTCACCGTTCTCATCTGGTGCACTGAAGGTCAGTTGCTGAGGCTGCTGAACCTCGACTTTCGGCTCAGCTTGCTTTAGCTCAATGTTGAACAAGAACTGAACCGCCTCTTCACGAATGCCGCTCATCATGTCGATGAACATGCCATAACCTTCGCGCTGGTATTCAACCAACGGGTCGCGTTGAGCCATCGCTCGAAGTCCGATTCCCTCCTTGAGATAGTCCATCTCATAGAGGTGATCACGCCACTTACGGTCGATCACCGAAAGCATGACGCGACGCTCAAGCTCGCGCATTACTTCCTCGCCAACCTCTTTGGTTCGGTTTGCATAGGCAATTCGAGCATCCGAGAGAATCTCTTCGATCAGCCAATTTCGGGTGAGTTTGGCCCGTGAGCCAGCTGCTTCCAGAACTTCAGAAATCTCAATACCGATCGGGTAGATCTGCTTGAGCTGAGTCCAAAGCTGCTCTAGGTCCCAGTCCACGCTGCCTCCCTCTGGAAGGTTCACCGAAACAATGTCGTTTACGGTTTCTTCCAAGAAGGAGTGGAAGGTTGCTGAGATATCTTCACCCTTGAGAATCTGACGGCGGTCGGCGTAAATGGCTTCACGCTGGCGGTTCATAACATCGTCATACTTCAGGATGTTCTTGCGAATCTCAGCGTTGCGACCTTCGACCTGGCCCTGGGCTGATGCGATGGCCCTGGAGACCATCTTCGACTCGATGGCGGAATCGTCTGGGACCGATGAGCGGTTCATCAGAGCCGCAGCCGCACCAGAGTTGAACAGACGCATTAGGTCATCGGTCAAGGATAGGTAGAACCTGGATTCACCCGGGTCGCCCTGACGGCCGGAACG
>CAZZHB010000082.1:0-3416 GCA_964653615.1 uncultured Aquiluna sp. | reverse complement strand
GGCCGCGAAGCTGGTTGTCGATTCGACGAGATTCGTGACGCTCGGTTCCAAGGACGTAAAGTCCGCCGACCTCGAGGACGCGCTCGGCTTCCTTCGCAACATCCTGCTTAACCTTGGCAAAGACTTCGTCCCAAGCCTGCTCATACTGCTCAGCCTGCTCTTCTGGATCTAGGCCCAGTTTGTGCATTTCCTGCACGGCCAGGAATTCGGCGTTTCCACCGAGCATGATGTCGGTACCACGTCCAGCCATGTTGGTGGCAACGGTAACGGCCCCAAAGCGACCAGCCTGGGCAACGATTACCGCTTCTCGCGCGTTGTTCTTGGCGTTTAGCACTTCGTGCTTGATGCCCGCCTTGGCCAGAAGCTTGGAAAGGTACTCGCTCTTCTCAACGCTGGTGGTTCCGACCAGAATCGGCTGGCCCTTGGCGTGACGCTCGGCGATGTCCTTGACCACCATGTGGAACTTGACCTCTTCGTTTTTGAAGATCAAGTCAGGCTGGTCAATTCGAACCATTGGCTTATTGGTCGGGATTGGAACAACACCAAGTTTGTAGGTGGACATGAACTCAGCAGCTTCGGTCTCAGCGGTACCGGTCATACCGGAGAGCTTCTCGTAAAGCCTGAAGTAGTTCTGCAAGGTAACGGTTGCCAAAGTCTGGTTCTCAGCCTTGATGGCTACACCTTCTTTAGCTTCAATTGCCTGGTGCATACCTTCGTTGTAGCGACGACCAGGCAATAGACGTCCGGTGTGCTCGTCTACGATCTGAACTTCACCGTTAACCACCACGTAGTCGCGATCCTTGCGGAAAAGCTCCTTGGCGCGAATCGAGTTGTTTAGGAAGGAAATCAGCGGGGTGTTTGCGGTCTCGTAAAGGTTAGTAATTCCTAGATAGTCCTCGACCTTGTCGATACCGGCCTCTAGGACACCAACAGTGCGCTTCTTCTCGTCAACCTCGTAGTCGACATCGATCTGAAGGGTTTGAGCAAGCTTTGCAAAGACGCCAAACCAACGGTTGACATCGGCGGCCGCAGGACCCGAGATGATTAGCGGAGTCCTGGCCTCATCGATAAGAATCGAGTCCACCTCATCGACGATGGCAAAGAAATGTCCGCGCTGAACTAAGTCCTGGCTGTTCAAAGCCATGTTGTCGCGCAGGTAGTCGAAACCAAACTCATTGTTGGTTCCATAGGTGATGTCACAGGCATACATCGCGCGACGCTCAGTTGGATCCTGGCCTCCCAGAATGCAACCGGTGGTCATGCCAAGGGCACGGAAGATTCGACCCATCAATTCGGACTGGTAGCCAGCCAAGAAGTCGTTGACAGTGACTACGTGGACCCCACGGCCAGGGATGGCGTTAAGGTAAGCAGCCAAGGTTGCAACCAGGGTCTTACCTTCACCGGTTTTCATTTCAGAAATGTTGCCAAGGTGCAAGGCTGCACCACCCATGAGCTGAACATCGAAGTGGCGCATGCCCAGAGTTCGAACCGAAGCCTCGCGCACAGCTGCAAAAGCCTCAGGCAGAAGGTCATCAAGGGTCTCGCCCTCGGCGTAGCGCTGCCTTAGCGCAGCGGTCTCTCCGTGAAGTTCCTCGTCGGTTAGTGCTTGGAAGTTAGGCTCCAAAGCATTTACTTCTGCGGCTATGGACTGCAACTTTCGAAGCAGTCTGCCTTCGCCAGCACGAAGCAGTTTGTCAATAATCGACGCCAATAGATACTCCTTGATTAACGGGTGTAATTCTACCCTTGATGCCTAGGCAACTAGACCAGAGAAATAACTCCGTAGTTCCAGCCTTTTCGGCGATAAACCACCGCTGGTCTGGAGGTTTCCGAATCCATAAAGAGATAGAAATCGTGCCCCACCAACTCCATGTGACCTACGGCTTCTTCTTTGGTCATCGGCTTGCCCTCGAACTGCTTGGTTTTGATCACAACTGGGTTGTAGGGAATCTCGTCATCAGCGGCAACTGTGCTGGATTTGCCCAGCAGTACATCATGGTCAGCTGGCGTGATGTCTAACGCAGCGAAGTCGGTGGCGGCTAACTCGCTGGTGGATAGGTTCTTGTGGCCGCCGCCGCGGTGAACTTTGTGCTTGTCCGAATAGCGCCTGAGCCTTTCAACCAACTTGCCAAAGGCGATATCGAAGGCGGCAAACTTGTCGCTCGCACGAGCCTCGGCGCGGACTATGTGTCCTGGTTCATAGACAGTTAGTTCGACCTGATCCTCAGCCCCAGAAGTCTTGCTGTGTTCATGGCGAATCACCTTGATGTGGAGCTCTTCTGGCTTGTGGGCATACCGGTCGATCTTGCCGGCTTTCTCTTCGACGTAATCTCGGAAGCGGTCCGAGACATTGAGGTTTCTGGCAGAAATTTTGAGTTCCATTTTTACCTCCGTCTTCGGGCAACTTTGCCCTAAAAACAACATACGCCTAATTTCTTCTCCTGGCGTCAAGAATCTAAGAATCTTTGAGCTAATACACAGCCAAATGCGACCTTGACCCCAGCTGATTCGCAGGCCCGCGCCATCTCTGACATGGTTGACCCGGTTGTCATGACATCGTCAAATAAGGCAACCTGCCCGCGTGACCAGAATCTGGTTTTCATGCTGTTCGAAACATTTTGCGCGCGCTGATCTTGTGTCAACCCGCGCTGGTCCAAACGGTTTCGCGTATTGATCAGCGGTAAAACCGGAATCCGCAAATCGCAAATCCGAAGCGCTTTGATTGCAAGCCTTTGGGCCGGATCAAAACCACGTTTTCGAAAATTCTTAGGGTTTCTGGCCGGAGTAAAAATCGCGGTCACTTCGCGGAAATTTAGCTGGGAGAAGAGTTCGGCCGTTGACATCGCAAGATGCTTTTCCAGCGAAGTCAGCTGCTGGTCTTTGTAACCAGAGATGACCTTGGCTGTGGCTCCATCGAAAACTTGCGCATAAAGCACGGGGAACTCGAAATTGCCAAGTTCGCCGATGTTGTTCTTTGGCAGACAGCTCTGACAAATTGGCTTAGGTCTTTTGCCGCAGACGATGCATGCCGACGGGAAAACGATGTCTAACAGCGAGCTGGCCATGCCGCAAGCCTTGCGTAGCCAGATTCACGCTCGCCTGTGCCTGTATTTTCGGTTGATAACCGGCTGGATTTGATCGATGTTAGTCGTTAGTTGCAGCCAACAACGCGTCAGCAACCACCCGTCGCCAGGCGCTGCCTGTTAGCACCCATATCTCACCATTACCCGAGACCAAGTAAGTCGATAGACCCGCCGTTCCCGTGAAAATCTCAGAACCAGATATCGGCGGAAGACTCAATTGCACCCTGGGTCCAGTGATTGGGTAATCACTTATTGAAGTGAGGCCTGACGTGGTCTTTTCCAGCACGCGCAAAGTATCCGCGCTTTGCCAGGTGAGAGAGATAGCGGAGCCCA
>CAZZHB010000081.1:0-5779 GCA_964653615.1 uncultured Aquiluna sp. | reverse complement strand
TGATTTCGATTGCCGAGACCGCAGAGTTGGAGGATGCTCTAGCTCAGATGCGTCGCTCTGGAGCCCACATTGCCCGCAGCTTCGCCGCAGACGGGACGGTGGTTGGTTGCTTATTCCTCGAGGACATCATCGAGGAGCTAGTTGGCGAAATCGAGGACGCTACTAGGCGGTAGGCCACTTGCCACGTTCGTACTGAACTGGCCAGGCAATCTCTTCTTCGAGTTCGTGAGCCGCACGAAGTCCCATAAATGGATCGCGTAGGAACTCTCGACCAACCATGATCACATCGACATCACCGCGCTGCAAAATCTCCTCGGCCTGGGCGGCATTTGTAATCTGACCAACCGCAGCAACTTCACTCCCGGTCGCCACGCCAACCGATTCGGCAAGGGCTACCTGATAGCCGGGGCCGGTTGGAATCTTTACTCCGGTGATGATTCCGCCGGAGGAAATATCAAAAAGGTCAGCCCCCAGTTCGCGAGCCCAAGCGGCAACCTGATTGGTTTGCTGCTGATCCCAGCCACCTTCGACGTAGTCGGTGGCGCTAAAGCGAACCATCAACGGCACACTTTCACCGATGGCTTTTCGAACTTTCTCAACCACATCAAGTAGCAGGCGGGCGCGATTTTCCAGGCTACCGCCGTATTGGTCTTGCCTGTGGTTACTTAGCGGGCTCAGGAACTGATGCATCAGATAGCCGTGGGCGGCGTGAATTTCCAGGGCATCAAAGCCAGCATCAACGGAGAGCTTGGCTGCCTGGACGAAGTCATTTACCAGCCCTGGGATCTCTTCTGTTTCAAGCATCCTCGGGGCGGCATATCCCGTAAAGGCTTCATCGGTGGCCGAATATGTTTGCCAGCCACCTTGATCAAGCGGCACTGATCCTGAACCCGATTGGACGCGATAGGTGCTGGCTTTTCTACCGGCATGAGCCAGCTGTATTGCAGTTGCTGCTCCTTGCTCGTGAATGAAGTTGTTCACCTTGGCCCAAGCCTTAGCCTGGTCTTCATTCCAGATACCAGGGCACCATGGGGTAATGCGCCCTTCTGGGTTTACGCCCGATGCTTCCGCCATAACCAGACCTGCGCCGCCAAGGGCCCTAGCGCCCAGATGGACCAGGTGAAAATCGCCAACGACACCGTCTTTGTCTTCGCAGGAATACATGCACATCGGCGATACCCAAAGCCGGTTTTTTACTGTGAGGTTGCGGATTTGAATGGGGCTAAACAGTTTGCTCATTTAGGTAGTTTCTGAAGTTGAGAGTAGGAAAGCACGATAAAGATACCCAGCACTGAGCCCCAGCCGATGGCAACATCCAGGGGCAAAGAGTGAGTCAACAGACCAATGATGGACGGTCCGGCAAGACCTCCGATGTAGGTAATCCCAACCACCTTGGCCATGTTTCTGCCCGAGTGTGTTGCCTCACCAATTTCGCCCGCCTCGGCAAACAGCTGTGGTACGACGCCGGAAATACCTAGCCCAAGAAGGAACCAGAAGAAGAGTGAGACTTCAAAACTTGGGGCAATTGCCTGCAGGCCAATCGCGATGGCGCTAAACAGCGATCCCCAGCGAATCACAAAACCTCGACCGCGCTGTTCCACGATGCGGTCAATAAAGATTCGGCCCAGAATCATGCCGATGTTGAACGCAGCAAGCCCCCAAGCGGCCATGGCTACCGTGGCATTTTGAATGTCTTTCAGGTACAGCGCTGACCAGTCCTGGGCCACACCCTCGATGATTGCACCGGAGGCAGCCATTAGTCCCGCCAAAATCACAAAAGCTAAAACGCGCCGGTTGGACTTGCTCGCCGCCTTGTTAGCAACCTTGTCGTCTGTTGTGGCAACCGGCTCATCTGGTAATAGCCAGCTGGCCATAAAGAATCCAACAATGGACAAAAACGCACCGTAAATCGGCAAGGTTTGGGATTGCACTAATCCAGCATCAATGGTCGCAAAGCCAATGCCAGCACCCACTAGGCCGCCCACCGACCAGAACAGGTGGAAGAAAGTGAAGATGGCCTTTTTGTTTGCCTTTTCAACCTGGAGTGCAGCCGCATTCATTGGCACATCAATGCCTGCAAGACCAAAACCAATGCCCATAATCGACAGCCCAAGCATCCACGGCTCAGTTGAAAATGCTGGACCTAATAGCGACAAACCGACAACAACGCCACCAATCCGGGTTGAGGTCTTGGCACCGACGTGGTCGATCATCCAGCCTGAGAATTGCATGGCTGCGTAGCCGCCAATTCCAGAGAGCATAAGAAGCAGACCTAGAGTTGAATATTCAACTCCAACCGCCTCTTGAATCAACGGGATGTGCACCGCCCAGAGTGCAAGTGCAGAGCCGCCGGATAGAAAGAAAAATGAAACGGCGATCTTGGAGCGCAGTAAATTCATGTCTTTAGCCTAGAGGGCTAAAAGACCAGCGAGCCTTTGCCCGACTTCCTCAATTTCGATCAGGAATCCATCGTGCCCAAATTCACTTTGGATTACCTGCAGCTCCCCACCGTAGAGCTCACCTGAAATGTGCTTGGCGATTAGTTCCTGGCCTGCAAGTGGGAAGAGTCGATCGGAGTCAATTCCCAAAACTAAGGTCGGGCAGCTAATGCGACTCAGGGCCGATTCAACAGACTCCCGACCTCGGCCAACATCGTGAGAGTTCATAGCTGAGACCAGTGTGATGTAGCTATTGGCATCGAAGCGTCTGACAAATTTGTTGCCGTGAAAATCCAGATAGCTCTCGACCGCATACTTACCGTTCTCAGTGAGCGGGCTGACCTTGGATTGCCAACTTCTGCCAAATCGCTCATTGAGCTCCTCGGGTGAGCGGTAGTTCAAAAGTGCCATGCGGCGAGCCAGCGCGAGGCCCTTGTGTGGACCAAATCCCGGCTTGGCGCCGTAGTAGTTTCCGTCTGCGAAATTGCTATCCGAGCGGATTGCCTCCAACTGCACAGTGTTTAGTGCAATTTGGTCTGCGGTCGAAAATGGTGGCGCCGCCAAGATAGCTAGGCGCTCAGTGCTATCGGGATTATCGATAACCATTTCAAGCGCGTGCATGCCAGCCATCGAACCGCCGATGATGGCAAACCATTTTTCAACTTCAAGCTGCTTTGCCAGCTCTACAAAAGCCTTGGCTTGATCGCGGATAGTTAGCTGTGGGAAGTTGGGGCCGTACTCATTACCTCGACTATTGAGCGATGAAGGCCCGGTTGAACCCTGACAGCCGCCGAGAACGTTTGGTGAAACCACAAAGAATTTGTCCGTGTCAATCGAAAGCCCAGGTCCAATGATTCCGTTCCACCAGCCGGCGGTTGGATGAGCATTGGATGAATTACCAATTGCGTGGCTATCGCCGGTTAGCGCGTGCAGCACCAGAATCGCGTTAGTGCGATCTTGATTGAGTTCACCCCAACTCTCGTATGCCAATCGAGCCTTGGAAAGCACCGCGCCCGATTCGAGGGTAACGTCAAAAACGTCAGTGAATTTGCGATCGCCCAGTGGGTCGCCAGCCAACCAAGCACCGGTGGCAGGAGGTCTTCCAACTAGCTGACGACGCTGCTCCTCGGAGATAAATTCCGAGGGAGCAGAGTCTTCAGAGATCTGGAAATCCATTATTTTGCCGCGGCAAATCCCTTCTGCAAATCAGCCACTAGGTCCTCGTAGGTCTCAAGGCCAACCGAAAGGCGAACCAGTCCCGGAGTCACGCCGGTGGTGGCAAGATCCTTTTCGCTCAGCTGAGAGTGAGTGGTGGAAGCAGGGTGAATAACCAGCGATCGCACGTCACCAATGTTGGCCACGTGGCTAAACAGCTCCAACGCATCCACGAACTTGATGCCCGCCTCAACGCCTCCAACGATCTCAAAGGAGACGATAGCTCCGGCACCCTTAGGAGCGTACTTCTGCTGCGCCTGGTTGTATGGCGAAGATGCTAGACCTGCATAGTTCACGCTCTTTACCTGCGGGTGCTGCTCAAGCCACTGCGCCACCTTTGAGGCGTTGGCAACGTGTCGCTCCATGCGAAGGCTTAGGGTTTCGATGCCCTGGATCAGCGAGAACGCGGTGTCCGGAGAAACTGCCGCACCGATGTCGCGAAGCAGCTGAACTCGAGCCTTGATGATGTACGCAATGCCATCGCCCAATGCCTGGGTGTAGACCACTCCGTGGTAGCTCGGGTCTGGCTGGGTTAGGCCTGGGAACTTGTCCGACTTTGACCACTCAAACTTGCCACCGTCGACAATCGCACCGGCAACTACCGTGCCGTGACCACCGAGGAACTTGGTGGCGGAGTGAACCACGATGTCAGCACCGTGCTCAAGCGGCTTGATTAGGAAAGGTGTCGCAACAGTGTTGTCCACAATCAGTGGCACGCCGTGTTTGTGAGCGACATCTGCCACCTTGCGAATATCCAGAATCGATACCTTTGGGTTTCCAATGGTCTCCGCAAAGAACAGCTTGGTGTTTGGACGAACCGCAGCCTGCCACTCGTTCTCATCGTCCTGGTTCTCAACGAAGGTAACCTCGATGCCTAGCTTGGCCAAGGTGTACTTGAACAGGTTGTAGGTTCCGCCATACAACGTTGAGGAAGAAACAATGTGGTCGCCAGCTTGAGCGATGTTTAGCACCGCAAAGGTTTCGGCAGCCTGTCCGGAGGCCAGAAGCAAAGCGGCCGTGCCACCCTCAAGTGCCGCAATGCGCTTTTCTGCAACATCCTGGGTTGGGTTCATGATGCGGGTGTAGATGTTTCCGAATTCCGCTAGTCCGAAAAGATTGCGAGCGTGCTCGGCAGAGTTGAAGGTATAAGCGGTGGTCTTGTAGATCGGAACAGCGCGTGCGTTGGTGGCTGGATCTGCAGTTGCACCGGCGTGGATTTGAGTGGTTTCAAATCCCCATGAAGTTGAATCTGACATCGTGTAATCCTTAGAAGTTTTGGTTGGTAATCAAACTATGGAGGATTGCACGACGATGGGCAATCAGGGGTGTAACTGTAGGTAACTTTAGCCCAGATGCTCAAAGGCCAAGCCAGCCAAAATGCTGGAGCACAGTGGCAATACCGAATCATCAAACATCGCCTTAGCGCTGTGGTTGGTTGGCGCACTCGCAAGATCCTGGTCCGCTGGGCATGCCCCAACAAAAACGTATGCCCCAGGCACCTCATGGACAATCGAGGCGAAATCCTCGCCGCCTGCCATTGGAACCGCCATGGTCGAATAGTGACTTTCACCAACCAGTTCCTTTGCGACTTTTTCAACCCTGGCAACTGCCGCTGGATCATTCATCAAAACCTTGGTGGCTCTGCCAAACTCCACTGTCGCCGTTAGTCCAAAACCTTCAGCGATTGAATGGATCAACTTAGGAGCGAGCTCGTGAAGCAGCTTGGTGTTCTTCTCTGAGAAGGTTCGAACCGTCGCACCAAAGCTTGCGGAGTCTGCAATCACATTGTTGCTCGCATCATCGCCCGCTCGAATCCAGCCGACATTGAGAATCACCGGGTCGAACTGATCAAAGCGCTTATTGAGCATGTTCTGAAGCGCTGCAATAGCTTCAATCATCGGCGTGATGGGATCTTTTGATAGCCACGGCATGGATCCGTGACCGCCAGAGCCAAAGAAAGTCACATTCAAATCCCCAGCGCTCGCCATCATCGCACCAGGCTTGCTAAAGATTCGACCAAACTCCATGTAGCTGAATACGTGCAAACCATATGCTGCAATTGGTCGCTCGCCGCTGAGCTCCAAGAAGCCTTCGTCGATCATCACGTCAGCGCCGTGGTGGCCTTC
>CAZZHB010000080.1:0-5928 GCA_964653615.1 uncultured Aquiluna sp. | reverse complement strand
TATTACTTGGTGAACTGCAGAATCAACATCACACTCACGAGTTTTCACTCGAAGTGATGCGTTCACTTGATAAAACTCGAGCAGATCTGAGCTAACTACTGAGACTCGCCCCACACTGATAGAAACGGTAGACCAGGTTATCCATCGCGATGCGATGGTTGGCATTGGCTCGATCTGCCAGGTTGTAAACCGTGAAAATCAACTCGGTTCCATCTTTGGCTGTGAGGAAGCCGGCCAAGGAGTATCCGGTCAAGATGTAACCGGTTTTAGCTATTACCTTGCCCTTGGTTTCGACTTTGCTGCCAGTTGCAAATCTTGAGCGCAGCGATCCGCTGTCACCGGAAACCGGTAATCCAGCTTCCAGGAACTCATATTCACCGGCACCCTGATTTACCAAAAGCAGGATGTCGTTGACCAAGGCGGCCGGAACCTGGTTCAGCCTTGAAAGACCTGAGCCATCCACAATCGAGATCTTTGAGGTGTCGATTCCCCTGGCTTTGAGGACTTTCTTATACAGCGGCGTCAGCGAAGCCATGCTGCCATCGAGACCATATTTGATAGAGGCGACTCGAGCCAGCGCCTCGGCTATTGAGTTATCTGACACCCGAAGCATGTTGTCGACCAATTCGCTCACTGGTCTTGATTGCACGCTAGCGATCACTACCGAATCGGTTGGGGCCTTAGCCGCACTCGCCTTGATGCCGGTGGCGATTCCCATCTTGTTTAGTGAGGCAACAAACAGCTCGCCTGCCTGCTGAACCGGCTTATCGGTGCGCCTGGCTAGCCAGCTGTTTGGATTACGAGAACTGGTTAGGCGTGCCGCATCAATTTGCAGGGCAGAAACCGGAGCCATATAGCCGGAGGAAAGACCTAGCCTGCTCCAAGTTGGATGCCACTCTCGATCACCACCGAAAAGTGAGCTATCGACCGAGACCGCAGAAATCGATACCGAGCTCGCCTTGGCCCATGATGCAATTTGGCGGGTTAGTGAATCTAGCTTTGGAGCCTTGGCGTAATAGGAGGTGATGTTGCCCGGCATTCTGGACAGCGTGACATCGCCTGCCCCCACCAGGTAAATCTTGCCTGGCTCACTTGGGCTTACCACCACACTGGTGGTGATGCGGTAATTGGGCCCTAAAACATCAAGTGCAACTGCTGCGGTCAGCACTTTCATGACGGATGCCGTCCTGGCCGGCTGCTGCTCAGACTTTGCCAGCAGGGTCTCTCCGTTGGAGGCGTTAATCACCTCGACGTGGAGCTGTTTGATGTTTTTGGAGGAGAGCTGCTTATCTGCGGTGCAACTAGCGTGCGCAGGAGTTGGAAAAAGTGCTGTGATTGCCAAGGCAACAGCTAAGAAAAGGGATTTGGATCGAGTTTGCATGCTCAGGCAAAACTAACAGCTCAAGCCAAATACCAACCGCTGGCTCGCCAAAGTAGGGTAACCTAATAGAAATTTCCGCCCATTGTTGCGCGTGTACCTGATCAGCTTTTTTTATCGCCATTTCTAAAAGGAATCTAATGTCAGACAAAGCAAATATTGGTGTCGTCGGTCTAGCCGTGATGGGCTCGAACCTGGCCCGCAACTTGGCGTCTCGCGAGGGCAACAGAGTTGCCATCTACAACCGTTCGGTTGAGCGAACCGACCTCTTGGTCAAAGAGCACCCAGAGGCAAACTTCATCCCAAGCGAGAACATCGACGCTTTTGTAGCATCACTTGCTCGCCCGAGAACCGCAATCATCATGGTGCAGGCTGGCGCTGGCACCGATGCCGTAATCAACCAGCTGGCCGAGAGATTCGAACCGGGCGACATCATCGTGGACGGCGGAAATGCCCTGTTCACCGACACTCTCCGTCGTGAAAAGGAAGTTAGCTCGAAGGGAATCCACTTCGTTGGCGCCGGAATTTCCGGTGGCGAGGAGGGTGCTCTAAAGGGTCCTTCGATCATGCCTGGTGGAACCGCAGAGGCATACAAGACTCTTGGTCCAATCCTGTCTTCAATCGCTGCCGTTGCTGAGGGCGAGCCTTGCGTGACCCACGTTGGCACCGATGGTGCTGGTCACTTTGTGAAGATGATTCACAACGGCATTGAGTATGCCGACATGCAGCTGATTGCCGAGGCCTATGACATCCTTCGCCAAGCAGGTGGCTTCTCACCAAGTGAAATCTCGGAGATTTTTAGCGAGTGGAACAAGGGCGAACTAGAGAGCTACCTAATCGAGATCACCGCAGAGGTTTTGAAGCAGGTGGATGCCAAGACCGGTAAGCCATTTGTTGATGTGGTGCTAGATGCAGCAGGATCCAAGGGAACCGGAGTTTGGACCGTTCAAACCGCACTCAACCTTGGCACTCCAGTTTCTGGAATCGCAGAGGCAGTGTTTGCTCGCAGCCTTTCCTCGCAGTCCAGCCAGCGCGCTGGCAACAGCGGCATGGCTGCACACACCACCAAGTGGTCGGTGGCAGACAAGGCTGCTTTCGTGGAAGACGTTCGCAAGGCGCTTTACGCATCCAAGATCATTGCCTACGCACAGGGCTTTGACGCGATTCGCGCCGGCGCCAAGGAGTACAACTGGAACATCAACCTGGGTGCGGTCTCAAAGATCTGGCGCGGTGGTTGCATTATTCGTGCCCAGTTCCTAAACCGAATTGCGGATGCCTACGGCAAGAACGAAAACCTACTGAGCCTGCTATTCGACGACTACTTCGCTAAGGCGATTGATGCATCACTAGCTTCCTGGAGAAGTGTGGTTGCCCACAGCTCACTGGCCGGTATTCCAAACCCAGCGTTCGCATCGTCACTGAGCTACTACGACGGTTTGCGCGCTGAGCGCTTGCCTGCGGCACTGGTTCAGGGACAGCGCGACTTCTTTGGTGCTCACACTTACAAGCGAGTAGACCGCGAAGGCGTGTTCCACACGCTTTGGTCGGCTGATCGCTCGGAGATCGAAACCACCCCATCTAGCCACTAGATTTCATTAGGTGAAATCACACTGGATTTGGAAGTTTCTTCCAATGGCCCTGATCTGGGGTTCCAGTTTCTTGTTCACTGAGTTATCACTTCGCTTCCTGCCATTTTTCGGCGTTGCATTTTGGCGCACCTTCTTGGGTGGGCTGGCGATGTTTGCGCTGGTGTATTTCCTCAAGCTGCAGCTTCCAAAGGGAACCCAGTGGCTGCACCTTTGGGTAGCTGGCGTGCTGATGTCGGCAATACCGTTCTCGCTGTTTAGCTTTGCCCAGCAATCCACCACATCTTCTTTGGCGGCCATCATCGGCGCAGCTACCCCGATGTTTACCCTGCTGGCAATCCTGACCATCTACCGCACCGAAAAGGTAACAATCGTGGCGACGATTGGGTTGGTTGTTGGCCTAATCGGTGTGGCAATAACCCTTGGCATCTGGGAAGGATTTGGGCAAAATGATCCGCTCGCGGTTGGGGCGTTGGTTCTAGCCACGATTTCCTATGGCCTAGGTGGCCCCTACATCCGAAAGTTCATCTCCCCCATGAACCTCTCGGGCACCTCCTCCGCTGCTGCACAGGTCTTTTCAAGCGCGCTTACGCTGTTGCCGTTTTATATTTTTGGAGGCCCGATCATCACTCAGGCTCCAAGCACCGAGTCACTGCTTGCGATCCTGGCCCTTGGGGTTTTGGGTTCGGGTTATGCCTATCGCCTATTCCACGATGTAATTCGCGATGCCGGCTCAACCGTGGCGTCGACAGTAACCTTTACCAACCCAGTGTTGGCGACAATTTGGGGCGTGCTGCTACTTGGTGAGGAACTGCACTGGTATGAGCCGGTTGGCGGAATCATCGTGATTCTCGGCGCCTGGTTAGCGCAAAACAAGAAGACTAAATAGTTGTGGCGTAACCACGCCAAACTACAGTTGGTCTAAAGCCTTGGTTCTCATAAAGCTGTAGCGCACCGGATTCATTTCCGGTATCGACCCCAAGGCCAATCGACTGGTAGCCCTTTTCGGCAGCGTGTGCGATTCCCCACTGCAATAGCAGCTTTCCGATACCCAAGCCCCGAAACTCCTTTAAGACACCGAGCTTGTCGACCCAGCCACCATTGACATCGGACCGGCCGTCATTGGAAAGCAAAAGCCCAGCCGGCTCACCGTTCACCTTGGCAACAAAAGTGCCCTTGTGATCTAACTGAGGTTCAGCAAGCTTCTCTGCGATCCAGTCATCGTGACCAAGTGCGATGTAGCCAAAGTGTCCCGAGAAAGACTCGGTCTCAAGCATGTGAAGCACCCTAGAGTGCTCTTTGAGATCAACCGATTCGACGCTGATGCCCTGGGGAAGATCAGGAAAGCCTTTTGCGATTGGCTCTTTCACCATCTTGTAGTAGTCGCGCAAAAAGCTCAGACCGCTCTCCTCGAAAAGCGCAAGTAACTCCACATCCTTCTTGTTGCAGAAGGTTCTGACGTCAAAGCCCTTGCGGTTTTGCTCTAACCACTCAAACCCAGCCTCGAAGAGTTCTTTAGTTTGCGCCTGGCTTCCGATGGTGAAAAGGTCTGGCTCGACACGGTTTCTTGGCGTAGAAGTCTGAATAAACATGACGGCTTTGATGCCATCTTCTTCCAATACCAGGGTGTGGGCAGGCTCCTCATAGCCCTTGAGAAACTCATGGATCTCACTTAGTGGCATGGCCTCAAAGTCTGGGTCGACCCGCAGTTCGTGTCCGTTGCAAACACCAAGTAGCTCCTCGGCGTCAGCCTCGGTCGCCCACCTAATCATGATCCGGTCGTGCCTCTCGAAGATCTGGAATGGTCCAAGGTCGGACCACAAAAAGAATAATCAATAGCGAGATTGTGAATAGCGAGAAGATCCACAAACCAACATCGTCTGTAGAAGTTGTGGAAAGTTGCGAGTAAACCACGGCCGCGACAGACGTCGAGACAAAGTTCATCGTTCCCATCAGTGAGGATGCAGTTCCGGCCTCAGAACCATGCTTCAGAAGCGCAATGGTTGGGATGATGGTGGCCGGTGCTCCAAATAGGAAGATGACCGCAAAGAAACCAATCTCTGCAGCGATCAAGGTGGTGCCAGCGGTGATCATGAGTGACAAACCGGCAAGCATCGCCAGCATGATGAATACCACCATTAGCCACTGGGCCCGGAAGTACTTGGACATCAGGCCACCAAACTGCACACCCAGCCAAAGTCCAATCGAGTTAACCGCAAACCAAACACCAAACTCCGGCGCGCTAAGTCCAAAGTGGTCCTGGTACAGGTACGGAACGACATTGAGATACCCAAAGAGTGCACTGATTTGGAGGGCCGAGACAATCAAAAGTCCAACGTAAATCCTGTCCTTCAGAACAGATTGAAAACCTCTAAGCATGCCCGTCAAAGATGGCGAGCGCCGCTGTGCAACCGGCAGGGTCTCATGCATAAACAAAAGCGAGAAGATACCAAGGGCCAAACCAAATAGCCCGAAGGTCAAAAAGATCAGCTGCCAAGGACCGGCACCAACCAGTTGCGATCCAACAATCGGGCCAATGATTGGTGAGAGTGACTGCACCATGAAGATCTTGGTGAGCATCTTCAGCATTGGTTGTCCGTGATAAAGATCTCGAACAATGGCCCTGGCAACAACATCAGCACTGGCTGCAAAGAACCCCATGGCAAATCGAAGTGCAATAAAAAATGTGAGGTTTGGTGAGAAAAATAGGGCAAGGGCGCTTATTGCAAAGCCAAGGGTTGCCAGCAACAGCAGTGGCCTGCGGCCAAAGGCGTCCGAGAGTGGTCCCGCAAATAGTTGCCCAAAGGCCAAACCGATAGTGACGCCAGAGAGTGAAGCCTGGATGGTGCCGTTTGCCACCCCGAAAAACTCTCCGATTGCCGGAAAGGCAGGGAGGTATGGGTCAATGGTGAAGGGGATCAGGCTCATCGAGAAGCCGAGCATGAGGATGTAAATCAACAGGTT
>CAZZHB010000079.1:0-6011 GCA_964653615.1 uncultured Aquiluna sp. | reverse complement strand
TGTTTGTAGACATGACACTCCCTTATTGCAACGCTGCGTGGTAGCAGTAATGTTAGCGTTCACATTGAGGGCATCCAAGGGACTTGTTGGCTTACGGGATAACAGTTTTATCTCACTAGGGGGCAAATGAGATCATTCGAGTGCTTATTAAATTGATAATTAGTGGTTTCGAATTTGTTCGATTTTGAGCGTATTCTTAACCGAAACCTAGAGCAGGAGTCAGATTGTCCAAGAGAGAGCGAATCGCAGCCAAGCTGTTTGATGGTCGCGACCTCTTCTATTTCGATGACCAAGATTCCGATCTACCCAAGACTCGCAAACCTGATCAGCGCGAAAAAGACATTCGACCACAGACTGCTGAATTGCGATTTGATCCACTGACGGGTGACTACATCACCGTGGCAAGCCACCGCCAGACCCGTGCTTTCTTGCCACCTGCCAATGCCTGCCCACTGTGCCCCACCAGCCCGACCAACCTATCTGAGCTGCCAGATCAGTTTGATGTTGCGGTGTTTGAAAACAAGGGGCCAGCCTTTGGTCCTTCGCTCGGGCAAATCACCGAGGCTGAAGATCAACCGTTTGGTTTTTCTACCACAGCGTTTGGTCGCTGCGAGGTTGTGGTGTTCAGTCCACAGCACGAAGGCAGCCTCGGTTCGATGCCAGTGAGCAGAATTGAAACTGTGATCCGGGCTTGGAGCGACCGCACCAGAGAGCTTTACAGCCAAGACGGCATCGTTCAAGTCTTTCCGTTTGAGAACCGTGGTCAGGAAATTGGCGTCACCCTGCACCACCCGCATGGCCAGATTTACTCATACCCATTTGTCACCCCCAAGACCAAGCAGCTTTTGGCATCGATTGAAAAGTTTGGCCCTAACTTTTTCCAAGATCTTTACGATTTCGAATCCAAAGGCGATCGAGTGGTTTTGGAGAGCGAGCACTTTATTGCCTATGTGCCATTTGCTGCCAGGTGGCCCATTGAGATTCACGCGCTACCAAAGCGTTCGGTACAAGACTTTTCGCAACTCAATGACCAAGAGATCTCGGACCTTGCCAGCTTCTACAAGACCTTGCTTTTGGGCATGGACAAGATTTACGACTCCCCTACCCCTTACATCGCCGCCTGGCACCAAGCGCCAAAGGTAGAGAAACGAAACCAATTCCGTCTTATGTTGCAGATTACCTCCCCAAGGAGAGCTGCCGACAAGCTCAAGTACCTTGCTGGTTCTGAAGCTGCCATGGGTGCCTGGGTTGGCGATGTAACTCCAGAGGCAACCGCTCAACGACTACGCGAGGTTATGCAGTGAATCTAACTGCCAAGGCACAGGCTGGTTTTCTCTCAAGTTTTGGTTACGCCCCAGCAGGTATTTGGTCAGCGCCTGGGCGTGCCAACCTAATCGGTGAGCACACCGACTACAACAACGGTTTCGTGTTGCCTTTTGGGATCAACTACCGAACCTACGCTGCAGTCTCGCTGCGCACCGATCGCACCTGTCGAGTCGTGAGCGAGATTGACAGCAAGGTTTATGAAATGTCACTGGACGATCCAAAACCTGTCGATTTGGACTGGGCGCTATACCCACTTGGTGTTGCCTGGGTAATGCGCGAGCATGCGACTAACGGCTTTGACTGCTACATCACTTCCGATGTTCCAATTGGTGCAGGACTCTCCTCGTCAGCGGCCATCGAGAGCTCAATGGCAAGTGCACTGAACGATCTTTGGGACGCTGGTCTAAGCCGTAAAGAGCTAGCTCTGATTGGGCAAAAGGCGGAGAACCAGGTGGTTGGTGCGCCAACCGGCATCATGGATCAGACCGCATCAATGATGGCCCAGGATGATGCTGCGGTTTTGATTGACTGCCAAGACCTAGAGATCACCCTGGTTGATCTGGGTCTGAGTAAGCACGATCTAGTGGTTGCTGTCATCGACACCCAGGTTTCTCACTCCCACGCTCACGGCGGTTACGGCTCTCGTCGTGCATCGTGTGAACTTGGCGCAAAAGAGCTTGGCGTTGAATCCCTCAGGGAGCTTTCGCTTTCTGATCTACCAAGGGCACAGTCGCAACTCGATGACGTCACCTTCCGCAGAGTGCGCCACGTTGTGACCGAGAACCAAAGAGTCTTGGACACTTTGCATGCACTTAGAGAGGGCAACCTTGCCTCACTTGGCAGATTGCTGCTCGAGTCCCACGCCTCAATGCGAGACGACTTTGAGATCTCCGTTGCCGAGTTGGACCTGGCGGTTGAAACCGCGATGGCAACTGGTGCGATTGGTGCTCGCATGACCGGCGGCGGCTTCGGTGGGGCAGCAATCGCGATCATCCATAGAGACAAACTTGGAGAACTTGAAACCAACTGCCTAGCGGCTTTTGCCAAGGCTGGATTCAAAGAGCCGCGAGTGTTCTCCGTTACCCCGTCAGAGGGTGCTAAGCGGGAGTTTTAGGCGGTAGCCACTACCTGCACACCGGCGTCAACCAGCTCATCAATCGCAGCTTCGGTAGACGAGGCAGCAACGCCAGCGGTCAACGAAGTAATAACCCTCACGTCTAGCCCAAACTGCTTGGCATCTAAGGCAGAGGCTCTCACGCAGTAATCGGTTGCAATCCCCACAACGTCAACGTCGGAAATTTCAAGCCTGGCCAGAAGGTCCTGGATGCTCTCCCCAGAATCGCTCACTCCTTCGAAAATCGAATAACCGTGTTGTCCCTGGCCCTTTTTGATGTGGATATCAATCAGAGCTTTATTGAGATTTGGGTGATACTCAGCGCCTGGTTCGCCAGCAATGCAGTGCAGTGGCCAAGTGTTTACATAGTCAGGGGCATTGCCGGGTAATGGAAAGTGACCGCCGTTTTCGCTGTTAGGTGTGTGCCAGTCTCTAGAGGCAATCACAAAGTCGTAATCACTCTTTGAGCGCTCCAGGTAACTTGTGATGCTGCTGGCCACCTGAGCCCCGCCCTGGCAAGCCAGTGCGCCGCCTTCGCAGAAGTCGTTTTGAACGTCAATAACGAAGAGAGCTCTTGCCACCGTTACTCGTTCCCCAGCAGGGTGCCGCACTTGTAGATGCCCATGGCCAGGTCGTCCATCGCCTCACGATTGGCCTCGGTAACCTTGCCGAGGTTGTAGAGGGTGAAGATCAGGTTGCCGCCATCTGCAGTCTGCATAAATCCAGCCAGGGTGTAGCCAGATTGAATCCACCCGGTCTTCGCGGTGATTCGACCAGCGGCATCCTCGAGTCGATACGAGAGCGAACCGGGAGTTCCGGCAACCGGCATACCATCTTTGATGAGTTCAAAGTCGCCATATCCTGACTGCACTAGACCAAGCAGCGAATTGATCAAAGCAGGTGAGGCTGCGTTGTAATCCGACAGACCCGAGCCATCCTCGATCCGAAGTGAACTCAGGTCCAAACCGGTGTTCTTTAGGGCGAGCTTGAATGCACCATCCAGTGAAGCAAAGCTCGACCCGAAACCAGTGTCGATTGCAACGAGTCTGGCTAAGGCCTCAGCAAGCGTGTTGTCCGATACGACCAGCATGTAGTCGATCCACTCCTTGATTGGCCTAGAAGTTACCTTTGCGACCTCCTTGGCAGAGGTTGGGGCGACACCGTTCACAATCTTCGCGGTGGCTCCGGATGCTCCAAGGGCCTCCTTGAACCACTTACCAGCTCTAGCGACTGGATCACTACCGCGGGCAGAATCCTTACCGGCAGGGTTATTGCGGTCGCCGTCGATCTGGAGTGCGGAGACTCGAGACATGTAGCCTTCGGCCATGCCCTTCTTGTCCCAGTCGGCTTTCCAATCGCCGTTCTTGGCTCCGAACAAAGTGCTGTCTAGCACGATCTGACTAAAGGTCTGACCCGGCAACGCCTTGGCTATCTGGCGAACCAAGGTGGAGAGTTTGGGAGCGTTCTTGTAGACGCTTTGACTATTGGCATCGGTTCGAGACAAGGTAACGTCACCGGCACCAACCACATACAAAATGCTTGGGTCTGCGGCATCAACATAAACCCTGGTGGTGACCACATAGTTTGGTCCAAGGGTCTCCAAGGCAGCAGCTGCGGTGATCAACTTGAGAACCGAGGCGGTTCTGGATGCAACCTTGGCGTTGCGATCAAGCAGCACAGCCGAGGTTGAAACATCCACCACCTGGGCCTGAAGGTCCAGGATGCCATCGGCCTCTAGAAACTCTTTTACGCTGCAGGACTGCGACGCCACTGCGCTAACAGTTGCGCTGTCGGTTGCCACTGCAGATGCGGAAATCACCTGTGAGCTGGTGACAGGCTCGGACGCCACTGGTGCCGCATCTTGGCGATTGGATAGCGGCCCCAAGAACAAAATTGACAAAAAGAGTAACCCGGCTACTAAGCCGCCGGAAATCCCATAAAGGGCCTGCTTCATTGATCCTGCCTTACGCTTTTACCCATGAAGCTTAACTTGATTAGCCTTGGATTGCTCGTTTCGCTGCTCACTGGGCCAGCTGCCCTAGCCCACGACGAGGTAATTGACCAGATTCCCGCCCCTGGCTCACAGGTGGAGGCGGGTCCATTGGAAATCAAACTGGATTTCTCAAACGAGCTCTTGGACATTGGCAATGGCGCTGAAATCATCCTTACTGGGCCAGATGGAAATTTTGTCGCCACTAGCTGTGCAGTTTTGGATGGCACTCTGGCTATGGCAAACACTGAGCTCGATCAGGTCGGCACCTACACAATTGCTTGGCGAGTAGTTTCATCTGACGGTCACCCGATTGAGGGCAGTTACGACTTTGAGTTGGTAAATGAATCTGGCTATGTCTCAAGCGGCACTATCGAGCCTTGTTTGATCGCAATTGCAGAGCCGGTAGCCGAAGAAGATCCAGCAAACTACTGGCTACTGTTTGGCTCTTTAGGACTCGCTGCCGCCGGGCTGTTCTTTTACCTGAGGCCTCGGAAGCCACGCTCTGGCAACTAGCGAGGAAATCGCAATCCAGAGCGCAGCAAATAGCGACTCAAAAACCACGGTGAACCGCAAACCTTCTGGTGCCGAAAGCAGAGCATAGGCAACATCCATCGCTTGCGAGAACATAAAGCCTGATACGCCAGCCACAACCAAGCCAATAACTATTCCGCGAGCGCCGGCCGCATTCCTTCTAGCGCTCCAGGTCGAAAGCAGAACCAAACCAACCAGCACCGCACTTCCGATGCCCGCTAGCGCCAAACTGGGGTGATAGAGGTACTGCAGTAGAGCAATTAAGACCGCCTGAACGGCCCAAAAAATAGCGTGCTTCATAACCAATTAGTCCAGCTGGCAGAACTTATCCAGCGGACCCTTGGGCCCTGCGACCACAATGGTGTTGCCCTTCTTCAGGACGGTTTCCGGGAAGGCTGGCTTATAGCCATTCCCGTCATTCTGAGCGACCACCGTCACGCCATAGGTGGCGCGAATCTTTGCTTCAGACAGCAGCTTGTCCTCGTAGATCTCTGGGACGTAGGTCTTCACCATCACAAAGTCATCGTCGATGTGAACATAGTCGAGGGACTCACCTGACACCTGGTGGGCAACTCTGCGGCCCATTTCATACTCAGGGAAGATCACCTGGTGAACGCCGATTTGCTTGAGGATTCGACCGTGGGAAGCAGAGTTAGCCTTTGCCCAAACTTGCTTTACGCCCAGCTGCAGCAGTAGCGATGCGGTCAGAATCGAGGCCTCAAGGTCAGCACCGATGGCCACAACCGCACTATCCATATCGGCAATGCCGAGCTCGCGCAGGTTCTCTTCGTCTGTGGTGTCTGCCGAGACCACGTGGGTCAAGATTGGGGCTAGGTGTTGAACGATTCGCTCATCGCTGTCAATGCCCAGGACCTGGTGGCCAGACTGCACCAACTCGGTTGCCAGTGCCGAACCGAATCTACCCAGACCGATGATCGCCACGTTGGCGGTGTGGAATCTACGCTTTACCTTTGGCTTGCTGTTTGCCATTTCTAGCTTCTTTCTTTTGCTGGTTGGTTACCCAATCAGTGGACTCTCTTTTGGATA
>CAZZHB010000078.1:0-6152 GCA_964653615.1 uncultured Aquiluna sp. | reverse complement strand
CTTGGGTAAGACTGTCTCTACCTGGCCTGGACTTCGATTTGGTTTTTACACCTCGGATCACTACGGCTACGACAATGCAATTCAGGCAACCGGTACCGGAGGTATCTCTCTGATCGGAGATAACCCATCGACTGCGGGTTGGTATTCAATCGAGTTCAACGCCGCCACGGTGCTCTCTCGTGAAGGTGCCATAAACATCGACGGTATTGGCAAGGGTGTTCGCTTCAGCGGCAACTATGGCGCTTACATCATTCCGAACAAGTTCGGTTCGTGTCTCGCTTCTCGATCAGCAGCATATGACCCAAGTTGGTTCTCTGCAACCAGCAGCTACACCGCCAACCACTGGGCTTACGGCTGTGAAAAATCATTGGTCACCACTTCTAGCGCGGACATTACCTTTAGGGCCAACGAGGTTGTTGAATACGCTAGCCACCATTACACCTCGGTTCGAAGCACCGGTGACTTTGTGGTTGAGCCTTACGGCGAGAACTTCCTAAGAAACCTGAACTGGTATGGAACCTGGGGTGGGGTAGTACCGGAGTCAATTCGATTCGGTAAGAACGCTCAGGTTGGATCTTCAGCCATCGACATCAATTCCTACCTGCCACTGGTGGCCCGCAAGTCCGTAGAGCTCTACGCTCGAAACGCATACATCTACAACAACATCCGCACTCTGGATGCCGGAAACGGCACCACCGGTGGTGTGCGAATTGTCACCGAGCAGGACATCTACCTGGACACCGATGACAATATCCGCACCAACGGTTCGCCAATTGTGCTTTGGTCGGATGCCAACGGTGATAGCGACGGTGCCGTTCAGCTCCACCACAACAATGAGGTCTGCTCCGCCTTTACCACGAGCTGCCAGTCAACCTCCGGTGCTGAGATTGTCTTTGCCGGTGGCACGACATTTGAAACCAAGTCAAATGACTACGACATCAACCGCACCATGCCAACTGGCTTTGCCTCAGGTTGGGGAAACAGCGCCTTCTTCAACTACACCGGCAGCAACTACAGCGGTAATGGCCGCACCTCCGGTATCTACCTCGGTCATGGTGTCAACGGCTCTAACGTCAGGGTCCGTTCCGGCGGCGGAGACATCCGAATGTATGGAAAGAGCACCAACAACTCCGGATACTCGACTGCCTTTGGTGCCGGAGCTCACGCCATGGGTATCTTCGCTGGTGGCACCATTGCGGGCGGAGAGATCAACGCGGGCGCTGGAAAGATCGACCTATTCGGTAGGTGTGACGCTCCAGTTGCGACCACTCTTTGCCGCGGAGTTCAGCTAAATGCTTGGGGTGCAGGTAACGAAGACAACTTCAAGATCGTCTCAAACAACCCGGCAACTGACTCAATCAAGATTCGTGCCGAGAACCGCCTGTCCGGCCAGGTTGGCTTTGCAAACTATGACGGTCTAAAGGTTGAGAACAACAACGGCGGTGGTTTGCTGGTGCAGGCAGACTCCTTCGAGTGGGGCACCAACAACTACGCCGAACTCTGGATGAAGATCGACGGTCCGGTGGTATTTGAGTCGGTGGCGAGCACTTGGCCAAGCACATTTGAATGGTCAGCGGATCACATTGAAAACGTCACAACCAGCACCCCTTCTAGTGTTCGAGTAGGTAGAACCACCAACGTCTCGAGCCTGATATTCAACAAGCCCACCAGTGCTTCAAACAACATCGAGGTTTACGGATCCAACTGGCAACTCGATGGTTCGGTCAATGTCCTGAACTCAACCGGCAGCGGTCAGGTGCTTCTCAAGGCTGAGACCGGCAACCTAACCATCAACTCGAATGTGACTGCGAATTCCAGGCCAATCGTGCTCTGGGCAAACCAGTACTTCAGGCACAACGCGGGTGCGACGGTGGACTCCACCGGTGGTAGACCAACCTCAACAACCTCAGGCGCTCCGGTAATCATCGGTGGTGGTGCGGCAACGACCAGAGCATTCAACAGTGTCAGCTACAGCGCGCCAATTGGAAACGTGCAGGCCAATAACGTGATGGCTGCGGTGGTGCTTGGTTCTAGCTCAACCATGTTCGCCACAATCAGCGCCGGTGTTGGTGAGATTGCGATAAACGCTCGCGGCTTCACCGGGGCGACACTGTTCGCAAGCGGTCGAGCCAGCATCAATACCACTTTGGGTCCGATCACTATCAATGCAGTGACCCCTGCCGGCACCTATGCCGCAACCGCAATTGAATTCGGATCCAACCCGGTTGACATTCGCTCGGTCAACGGTGACATCTTGCTAAATGGTGACTTCCAGGGCTCACAGAACCAGTCCGGTATCTCGCTTGGCGCAAGCTCCATCTTCACAACTGGAACCGGAAACATCGAACTTCGTGGTCAGACCAAGACCGGCCAGGCGGCGGTGGCAATGGGCACTGCCTCGGTCGGTAGCTTCGCCGGAAACACCTTCTTCAATGCGCTTCGTGGTGCTGTGAACCTAGGAAGCGGAAAGCTTGGTGCTGATAGCCCAAGACTCGTCACATCTTCGGGCAACATTCGAATTTTGGCTGAAGATATCGTTGCTTCTTCTTCCGCAAGCATTCGCTCAACCGGAAACCTGGTGGTTGAGCCGGTAGCAGCAGACTTTGCGAATGGCTTCAACTGGGCAGTGAACCAAGCGTCTGGTCGCTTGGCTTCGGTTCGTATCGGTAAGGCAACTACTCCAAGCTTGGCTAGCCCAAGACCTATCTACTTCCTATCTGGACTGAGTGCGGTTGGTGACATTGAGCTATACGGTGGTCTGCTGGACTTTGCGGTTGCGGGTAGGGCGCAGAGCACCACGGGCAACGTAAAGATCATCGCGAAGGATGTGACAGCTGGCAGCTACATAGGGGCAGATGCGGGCAACATTCAGATCACCTCGGACACCTTCTACATGGGATCAACCAACACCTTCAGCGCTATTGCCGGAGCGATTGAGATCTCGTCGCTAACCCCAGGTCGTGCGATTGAATTGCGTGACTCGGGCGTCGACTTCTCGAAGCTAACCATCACCTCGGGTGAGCTAAACCGCATGTCTTCGGCCTTCCTAAGGATCGGTTCGGATTCAGCCGGTTCGGTTGCCATCAACACTGATCTTGTTCGCGACCAGGTTGGCAAGGACTCGCTAACCATCCGAAGTGCATCCAATGTTCAAACCGGTACCCGCATCTCAACCGGCCTGACCGCACAGTTGAATATCCGCAAGCTAGCTGTTCGCGCCGGTGGCACCATCAATCTGCTCAGCTCAAGAATTTCTGGCGGAGCAAACAGCGTTGCGCTAAACAGCACAAACCTCAGCCCTGGAGCGGTGAGCTACACCCAGCTCTCCTCTTACTCGCCAACAGTGTCAGATGGCATTACCCCGGTCTTTGGTATCCCTACCGTGCTAACCGCTACCAACGTTCCTGAGGTTGAGGACAAGGTGGTCTACCAGAACTCCACCCTGACTCCAGCCCCAGTGGTTCGCTTTGCGGATGCCTACTCGAACAACATCAATGCTTTCAACACCGCGGTCGCTGACTACCAGATTTCGGCCCAGGCTCAGGGTATTCACCAGAACGCCACCACGACGGTTTCACCCGTTGCTGCAATCGCAACCTTCAACAACCTAAGGTTCGCGCAGACCGGTTACACCAGCATCACCTTCTCGGCAATCTTGAACAACCAGGTAGTGCCAGGACTGAGCTACCAGTCCGCCGAGCAGTTTGAGATTCGAGGCTCAAGCCCAGACAGCCTTGGTTTGGTTTGGACCACTAGCCCGCGGGCAAATGCTGGAGCAACCTTCTCATCGGTGGCTCAGCTAACCCTGCGTGATGCCGGTAACAACATCGTGAGTGCTCCTGAGTTCGCGTCGATGACTGTATCGGCCTTCATCTCGGGCACCGAGGGAGTATTCATCCTTCCAAATGGCACTCGCTCCACAACCTACGAGATCACAGCTTCAAACGGTATTGCCGCCTTCAGTGAGATGCGAATCGGTGGCAAGGTCTCCACCAGCTACACCATTCAGTTCCGCGTAACCGTTGAGACCATTTCTAACTCGGCCACAATCTCACAAACTTTGACCGCCACCCAGACTGGAATCTTCGTCGATCCCGGTCAATCAGCGGCCATTGAGGTTGTTGACCAGCCAGGCAACCGCACCGCCGGTTCGAGCTTCTTGATCTCACCAAAGATTCGCCTGCTAGACGCCTTTGGCAACTACACGTCCCTGGGTCAAAAGTCAGTGGCGGCAGTTTTGGTCTCACCCGACCGTGGCACAGTTTTCAACGACAGCACCTCTGCGGTTGTGACAACCAACGGTGTCGCGAGCTTCACCTCGCTGACATCGGCACTCGAATACAACACAGCTGGAAGCTACCGCCTCGAGTTCCGTGACCGCACCGCAGGTGCTAACACCATGAGTGCTGTGGTTTCTGCTCAGTTCGAAGTCTCGGCTGCGACCGCGTCCAAGTTGGTCTGGGTTACTCAGCCGGTTGATGTTGCCAACCGAGCTGTGATGCCAACCGCCCCATCACTCAACGTGTTCGATGCTTACAACAACCACGTGCTCAGTGATTTCTCGACCACCGTTGAACTTGAGGTTAGAAACAGCGCCAGCGGATCTGTGACCCCCGCGTTCACTCAGGGTGTAACCAAGCGTGCCTCCGCTGGTGTGGTTAGCTTTGACAACCTCGCCCTTGGTTTGCCAGCCAACGAGTACCTGCTAAGAGTCAGGGCAGCGACCTTCTCGAATGTCGCACTCACCTCGCTCGGCGGAAACTCAGATCCGTTTGACATTACCGCCGGCAAGCCGGCTCAGCTTGCCTTTAGCCGGGCAGCATCTGGCAGCCCAAGCACTCAGCCGCTAGGCGTGATGCCAAGTGTTACCATCCGCGATGCCGAAGGCAACCTAACCAATGCCACTGCCAGTGTTCAGGTTTCTATTCTCAGTGGCGCCCTGGTTGGCTCTACATCGGCAACTGCCGTGGCCGGTGTGGCTGACTTCACCGGCACCGGTTTGGGAATCACCGGTCCGGTTGGAACCTACACACTTCAGTTCACCGCAACTATCGGCACCGACATCTTGAGGACCTCCAGCACAGTCAGCATTGTGGCTGGACCAGCAGCGGGCATCGTTATTTCGACCCAGCCGAGCGATAAGAAGACGGGTCAGGATTTCCCAACCGGCAGCCCACAGGTGCGTTTGGTTGACTCCTCTGGCAACCCAACTGCTCTGAGCAACTCGGTCACCGTTAGGGCAACAGTGGTTTCCGCATCTAGCCGACTATCGCTATCACCTGATGTGGTGTCTTCAATCGTGGTGTTTGACGAAAACGGTATTGCGAACTTCGATCAGTTTGACTTCGCGGCTGCTTTGGGAAGTTACCGTTTGGTATTCCAAGCAGGCAGCTTTGCCCCAGTTACCTCCGTGCCGTTCCAGTTGACAGTTGGAGACCCAGCTGCCATCGCTTGGCAATTGCCTCCACCTACCTCGGTAATGACAGGAGCTGACTTCTCGAGGACTCAGCTTGAAATTCGCGACAACCAGGGCAACTTGGTCACCAGCGACAACTCGAGCGTTGTAACAGCAACAATTACCGCACCAGCCGGATCGACAGTTACTTTCTCCGGCCGCGTCGCGACCGCATCGAACGGTGTTGCGACTTTCGATAACTTGAACCTGATCGCAATTCCAGGTTCCTACTCAATCTCATTTACGGTCACCAACGCTAACTTCCCAGCGCTAAACGGCGTAAGCACGACGAGTGCTCTGACCGTCACAAATGCCGAAGCCGCTTCGATGAAGTTCACCCAGGTTGGTCTATCGCAGCCTTTGGCGGGCAACACCATCAACGTCAACATGGCTGGAGGCTCAAGGTTCGAGGTCAACCTGTATGACCGCTTCAACAACCTCGTGAGCACCGGACCTGATTCAGCAATCACTATCAGCACGACAGTTTCAACTGTCGTCCTATCGGGAGTCCTGAGTGAGCGAGCCACCGCAGGAAATGTCTTCTTCGGTGACAACAGCTTCAAGCTGGAGGGCTCTGCCGGTAACCACTCACTTGTATTCACGGCAAGAACTGCTCGCGGCGCTCTGCTAACTCTTCGCCACACCATAAATCTTGCTCCAGGTGCCGCCGACAGCATCACTGTTACCGCTCAACCAT
>CAZZHB010000077.1:0-6310 GCA_964653615.1 uncultured Aquiluna sp. | reverse complement strand
TTCCCGTCGCCATGACCGGTCTGGTCTTTTTGTATAAATCAATAAGCAAGCGCAATATTCTGTGGATCGACATCAGCGTTTTCTTTCTGGTGGTCGCCATAGCCCAGGCAATCTTCGTGCTGCTTCTCCAAGACCTGAGGCCATCAGTCGGACTGAGTCTGGTTTCGTTTGGCTTTTTGATTGGGCTGATCGTGGCTTTCCTTAGATTCACGGCTAATCCGCCGACAGAGCCAGATGTCTTTATTGATCCGACAAACAAGAAATACGGGCTGCGAGCTCACCCGGATTTAGATTCCAATCCGGAAAGTAAAAAACCCGAGAAGTTGTGAAGTCTTCTCGGGTTTTGTGCGCTTGGAGGGACTCGAACCCCCAACCTTCTGATCCGTAGTCAGATGCTCTATCCGTTGAGCTACAAACGCTTGGGTAACTAGGAGAGTCTAGTAGATTTCCCCCGCCCTAGACAAGGTGTCAATTTGGACAAGCTGGATGCTAGGCCGGATTGTCAAGGTCAATAACCTCATTCATAAAGGGTGCTCGTGCCTTCCAGTGGAGGTCACTTGCGATTCTGAAACGAAGGCGATCGCTGGCTGCTGGCTCGCCGTGGGTGACGTAAACCATCTTGGGAGCCTGCTCAACATGCCTCATCCACTCGATTAGCTCATCGCCATCGGCATGAGCCGACATGCTCTGCAGGTGAATGACTTCGGCCTCGATTGGGACATCCTGGCCAAAGATTCGCAAGGTCTTGAGGCCCTCGACCAGCTGTCTGCCGCGAGTTCCACCGGCTTGGTAACCGGTGATGACAATGGCGTTCTTGGGGTCTGGTCCAAAGGCCTTGATGTGGTGCAGAACCCTGCCACCGGTAATCATGCCGCTGGCGGAGATGATGATCTTGGAGGCCTTGTTCTCATTCAATGCCTTGGAGTCATCAACGGTTTGAATCATTCGAGCCAAGGTATACATCGACTCGAACTCTTCGATATCAACCTTGTGCTCTTCTTTGTGGCGGTGATACATCTGGGTGGCATTGAGCGCCATCGGGCTATTTACAAAAATCGGGACCTTCGGGATTCGCCCCTGATCCATCAACCGCCAAAGGTGAAGCATCAAAGCCTGGGTTCTACCAACCGCAAAGGCTGGAATCACAACCGTGCCACCGCGCTCCAGAACTGGCTTTAGACCCTGAGCGAGCTCGTCCTCTGGGTTTACCTGAGGGTGGCTGCGGTCACCATATGTGGACTCGACCAGCAAGATATCTGATCCTGGAAAGTTGGCGGGTGGGTTCATGACCGAGTCATTCGCTCGACCCAAATCCCCCGAGAAATGAATCGAGGTTGAATTCACCTTTAGGTGCAATTGAGCTGCACCAAGAATGTGGCCAGCATGAGAAAACTCCGCAGTCACATTCGGAGCCAGGTTGACCTCTTTGCCAAACTGCACGGTCTTAATTCGATCTAGCGCTCGCTCAACATCCTCGAGAGTGTAAAGCGGCTCGGCCTTGGTGTGCTTGGTGTAACCCTTGCGGTTGGCTCGCTCGGCTTCCTCCTCCAAAAGGTGAGCGCTGTCTGGCCAAAGGATGGATAGCAACTCCGCTGTGCCCATGGTGGTCAGAATCTGACCCCGAAAACCCTGCTTGAGCATTGCCGGCACATAGCCCGAGTGATCTAGGTGAGCATGGGTGAGCAGGATGTAATCGATGGTGTCGGCCGGCACCGGGAAATCTTCTCGATTTCGAAGTCGAAGGTTCTTGTATCCCTGAAACAGTCCGCAGTCGACCAGAAATCTTTTATCGCCGACTTCGACTAGATAGCGGCTGCCGGTTACGGTCTCAGTTCCCCCAAGAAAACTAAGAGAGTTTTCATATCTCTTCATAGCCCAAGCCTAGGACCGTTAGGTGCCCTGGCTACCCGTTACTCGGTGTCGCTTTTGCCAAGGGCTCTCTCGCTAACCAGATAGCTGACAGCTTGCAACCCGGCCAAGAGCCAGAAGATGGTTCCGGCACCAGATGCTGCAAACAATCCGGCAATGGAAGGAATGACCACCTGCCCAAAGCGATTTGAGGTCAAGCGAATCGCGATTGCTAAACCGCGCACATCCTGGGTTGTGATTCTGGTCACCCAAGCCATTGTGACCGGCTGGCCAATTCCGGTTGAGAATCCGGCAATAAACATAAGCACGGCAAGCACCCAGAAGTTAGAGCTGATAGCAATCAAGATCGCAGTTATAACCGTCACGCCCGCGCCTAGCCCCAGCGACCAGCGCATTCCTAGGCGATTGGTTAGTGGGCCAAGGATGATTCTCACCAACATCGCAGCTATCGCTCTGATGGCAAGTAGCGCACCAACCTGCGAGGCACTAAAACCAAGCTCACGACCAAGCAGCGGGAGAAATACCAACATCACATCGATTACCGCAGTGATTGCTCCGGCAACAAAAATGGCCGACTTGAACTGTGGGATTGCAAACACCTTGCTGGGTGAAACCTTGGGTGAATCTTTTCTTGAACTCTTTGGTTCGCTCAGCTTCATCACCCTCGGCATCACGCCAATTGCCGCCACCGCGAACAGCCCTACTGCGAAGATAAACGCCGCATCGACGTCGACCTCCAGGCCACCGCGATCGGCCAGCACACCACCGACTAGCGGACCGAAGGCGTGACCGAGCGATGCATAGAAGGTCAGTAGCCCAAAGTTTCGCTCGTATTTTTTATCCTCGGAGAGATTGCCAACCAGGGTCTGGCCACCGGACATTACCAATAAGTGACCAATGCCCAGCACCGGCATAACCAACATCAGTAGCCAAACCTGGTCAACGAAGATCAGCGAAATGGTGGCAGCAAGTGAAACAATCGAGCCAAAAAACATCGCCCGACCAGCATTGCCCCGGTCAATCCAGCGCCCAACCTGAATTGCAAAAATCAAAGGCGCTAGTGCGAACGCAGCACCGATGATTCCGACAACGGTTGCATCAGCACCAAGGTTGACCGCCTCATAAGTGGTCATGGGCCGAACGACATAAACTCCGGCCTGAATCAGGCCGGAGATTATTAGGACAAGAACCAGCCACCTACTAGGTTTTGGTCTTGTGGTTCGCAATTATGCCTGCTGTTTAGATCTAACGATCTTGAGGACCTGCGGGGTAATGATTACCAGGGCCAAGATCACGTAGATGGTTACCGTGAACGGAGTGCTAACCAACACACCCCAGTCACCAGCAGCACCCTGCAATGCCCTTCGGAATTCCTGCTCAGCCATTGGCCCAAGAATCACACCGAGAATCAAAGGTGTGACCGGATAGCCAAACTTCCTAAACAGCAATCCGATGATTCCAATCACTACCGCCGCCCAAAGGTCGAACGAGCTGTTATTGAGCACGTATGCGCCGACCATGGAGAAGGTGACAATACCTCCGTAAAGGTAAGGGGCTGGAATCTCAAGCAGCTTTGCCCATAGCCCAACCAGTGGAAGGTTGATGACCAAAAGCAAAAGGTTTCCGATAAAAAGCGATGCGATCAGAGTCCAAACCAAAACTGGCTGGTCTGTGAAAAGCAGCGGTCCAGGACGGATGTCGAACTGCTGGAATGCCACCAACATCACCGCTGCGGTTGCAGAGGTTGGCAGACCCAGTGCCAATAGCGGAACCATGGCACCGGCAGCGTTTGCGTTGTTGGCAGCCTCAGGACCAGCAACACCCTCAATAGCACCGTTGCCGAACTCGTTGTGCTTCTTCTTGGCTAGTCGCTTCTCAAGCGAATAGCTCAGGAAGGTTGGGAGCTCAGAACCGCCGGCAGGGATAACACCGGTTGGGAAACCAATCGCAGTTCCACGCAACCAAGGCAAGAAGGATCGCTTGAAGTCGGACTTAGTCATCCAAGCCAGACCCTTGAATTTGTTCTTCTCAATGCCGCCCAGTTTTCCGTAGAGGGAAACATAGAGGGCCTCACCCAAGGCGAATAGCGAAACCACCAACACTACGGTTTCAATGCCGTCAAATGCCTCAGGGATTCCGAAGGTAAGACGAGAAGAACCGGTTTGAAGGTCAAGACCGATCAGGCCGATGGAAAGACCAAATGTCAGAGCGATCAGACCGCGACGCATCGACTGACCCAGCACCGCACCCACGGTTCCGAAAGCCAAGATCATCAGCGCGAAGAAGTCGGCCGGGGTCATGCGAATACCAATCCAGGCAATCGTCGGTGATGCAAAGGCCACGATTCCAGTGGCAATTGCACCCGCCACGAAGGAGCCGATGGCTGCGGTGGCTAGGGCTGCGCTAGCCCTGCCATTGCGAGCCATCTTGTTGCCCTCGATGGTGGTCATTACCGAACCAGATTCACCAGGGGCATTTAGCAGGATCGAGGTTGTCGATCCGCCATACATCGCACCGTAGTAAATCGCACCAAACATAATCAGTGCTGCGGTTGGGTCAACCGCCAGAGCAACCGGGAGCAGTAGCGAGATCGCTAGCGCTGGACCGATGCCCGGCAGCACACCGACCAAGGTTCCCAAAATGGTTCCCAACAGGGCAAAGCCCAAGTTGGTGATTGTCAGTGAGTTAGCAAAACCCGCTAGGAATGAAGAGAAGTCCATTACCAACCTCCGTCTTCCTCGACGACAACGCCGTTCTCATCAACAATCTCTTCGCCGGGAGCATTGTCAGTGGCAGGGTTCAGGATCTGCTCAACAGTGTCAAGTCCCGAAGGCAGCTGAAGCTGCAACCCCTCATTGAATGCAAAGAAAATTGCGATGGATAAAAGCACTGCGATTATTGCGGTGCGTAGGTTGCGCTTGGCGCCAATGGCCTTGGCAACCAAAAAGTAAAGTACGGCGCCCATGATTGGGAAGCCGAGGATAGGCATCAAGAATGCGTAAAGCACCAGTGCGCCGGCTAGCAGACCGAAGGCCTTCCAGTTCGGGTCAGACACCGCGACGCCGCCTTCGACGCCCTCCGGTGTGCCGCGCTCGCCTCGAATAACAGCGATGATCTGCGCGCCCGAGAGGACCAGCAGCAGGCCACCAACGATGTATGCGAATACCTCCGGACCAACAAATCCAACTGCATTGGACTTCTTGATGTTGAAGGTGTCAACTAAAACGGTTACTGCAACAACAAAGAGGAAGCTGGTGAAAACCAGCTCCCCCTTTGCTGCAGTTTTGTTGCTATTGATCACAGACCAAGCTCACGGTAGATGGTGAGGATCGACTGCTCTTGTCTGGTTAGCCATGACTTGAATGCGTCACCGGCCTGCCAGTTGTTAGCCCATACGTTCTTCTTCATAACTTCCTTCCAGGTGGTTCCCTGGCGAGTTACGTCAAGTGCACGGATGACCTGGTTGCGAGCTGCCTCCGAAGTTCCCTTTGGAAGCATTAGTCCACGCCAGTTACCAGCTACAACGTCAACCTTCTGAGCCTTTAGGGTCTCAGCGTTGATGCCTGGAACCTTGGATGCGGAAGAGATACCTAGGATGCGCAGGGTGCCAGCAGCAACCTGGTCCTTGAACTCACCGTAACCAGAGATACCGGCCTTAGAGCTGCCGTTTAGCAGAGCTGCAGTTACCTGAGCACCACCGGAGTAAACCACGTAGTTCAAGTCCTTGATGCTTAGACCAAGTGCCTCGTAGATCAACACAGCGGTGTAGTGGTCAATACCACCAAGGTTTCCACCTGCGATTGGCAGAGCGGTCTTCTTAGCCTTGATGTCTGCCACTAGGTCAGCCAAGGTCTTGTATGGCGAGTCAGCAGGAACAACTACAACTTCCCACTCACCCATCATGCGGGCAGCTGCAACTGCGTCGCTGGTGTCAAATGGAACCTTGGTAGAGGCAACTCCACCAACCATTGCGAAACCAGTTACTAGACCCTTACCGGACTTGCCCTTCTCGTTTACCAAGAATGCGCTTAGACCAGTGGTACCACCGGCACCAGAGATGTTGCGGAAGGTTGCATCGGCAAGCAAGGTGCCCTCAGCCCTCATGGAGCGCATTAGCTCGCGACCGAAGGTGTCATAGCCACCACCAGCGCCACCAGCCATGTATAGGTCCATTTCCTTGATGGTTGGGAAGGTTGGGTATGCCCAAATCTTCTGGCCAGAGTAAGTACCTGCGGTCTCAACCTTGCAAACAAGGTTGGAGCCATCGGCACCCTTCTTTACAGCAACCTGCTTCAGGGTTGCACAAGGTGAGCCGTACTTGGCCTGGTGTGCAGGGGTGCCGGCAGCAGTTGCTGGAGCGGCTGAAAGGGTAGTAGCAATAAGCGCGAGCGCCGTTGCTGCGACAGCTAATTTCTTCAAAGATTCCTCCTAGTAGTCAAGA
>CAZZHB010000076.1:0-6363 GCA_964653615.1 uncultured Aquiluna sp. | reverse complement strand
GTGGACAAGGTGTCTGAGCGCTTCTTAGGCAAGCGCGCCATCGGCACTACCGGTCGTGGCATTGGACCTACCTATGGCGACAAGATGGGCCGCCTCGGCATTCGAATCCAAGACCTATTTGATCCAAGCATCCTGCTGCAAAAGGTAGAGGGAGCACTGCTTCAAAAGAACGACCTGCTGGTAAAGATTTACAACCGAGCAGCGGTTCGCCCGCAGGAGGTCGTTGACCACCTGCTGTCTTTCGCCGAGCGTCTAAAGCCAATGGTTGCCGACACTGCCCTGGTATTAAACAACGCCTTGGCTGAGGGTAAGACGGTGCTGCTTGAAGGTGGCCAGGGAACCCTGCTGGATGTTGACCACGGCACCTATCCGTTTGTGACTTCTTCGAACCCAACTGCAGGCGGTGCCACTACCGGTAGCGGTATTGGTCCGACCAAGATCACCGGCGTGATTGGAATCCTAAAGGCCTACACCACCCGCGTTGGTTCAGGACCATTCCCAACCGAGCTATTTGATGAGTGGGGCGAGTTCTTGCGCAAGACCGGTGGTGAGGTTGGTGTTACCACCGGCCGTAACCGTCGCTGCGGTTGGTTCGATGCTCCAATCGCCCGCTATGCAACTCGCATCAACGGCCTGACCGACATCTTCCTGACCAAGTTGGACGTGCTGACCGGCATCAAGGAGATTCCAGTCTGTGTGGCATACGACGTTGACGGCGTGAGAGTTGAAGAGGTTCCGGTTTCCCAGACCGACTTTCACCACGCTAAGCCGATCTACCAAATGTTCCCTGGTTGGGACGAGGACATCACCGGTTGCAAGACCTTTGAGTCGCTGCCAAAGAACGCTCAGGACTACGTGCTGGCGCTTGAGAAAATGAGCGGCACCAGAATCTCAGCAATTGGCGTTGGCCAAGACCGCAACGCCACGATTGTTCGCCATGACATGCTTGGCTAACCAATTAATCTCTAATGGCAACCAACGGAAAGCCTGAAGATCTGGATGCAATTCCATATCCAGATGAGGCATTTAATTCCTGGGGTGCTGCTGCCGTCGGGATTGACCCGCTAGCTGCCAGCTTCACCTCGGTGCCATATCAGCCGGTCAGACCCCACGTTCCGTTCTACCGATTTGTCTCATACCCGGACATTCTCGACCTGCGTAAAGCCGGCTATGAGATGGAGCGATTTGTTCCGCTGTTTGACCAGTTAGAAGATGTCCGCTATCGCGATGCGCTGATGCTTTCGGCCATGCTGCACCATCCTGACCCGGCCCTACCTTGGAACCCTCGTCGTGCCAAAGAACTTGAGCTTGAGGTCAGGGCTCAGCTACACGAACACGGTCTAGGTGAGATCCCAACCTTGCTTCGCAGGTTCTTGGGCAAGGCTTTCCCGAATGACACCGTTAGTTATCTAACGGTTGATCTAACCCACGTTTTCTATTGGGCATGTGTGGCTGAGCTGGCAGACGATCTGGTTTGGAGAAATCCAAATCTGGGCTGGAAGGCCGAATACCTTCGGTTCCCAGTTCGCATGCTTGGTTAGCAGAACGGAATCAAGATTCGCTTCAGTGCTGGCAGGTCAGGTTCTGCCCAATCCAGTTTTGAAAGTTCGCTCTCTGGGACCCAGCGCAGTTCCGAGTGATCGGTTGAGTGGGTTGGTTTTTCAGCTACCAGATCGCAGACAAAGCAAACCAGTTCAATCTCTCCGGTTGTGCTGCGATCAAACTGACGTTGCACCGAAATCTCAACTCCGAGTTCTTCCCGAATCTCCCTGACGATGGCATCTTCCAGTGGTTCATCAGCTTCGGGCTTACCACCGGGAAACTCCCACTTGCCCGGGGAGGCCTTCCAGTCGCCGCGTTTCGCGCAGAGGTAGTTGCCGCTGGAATCTTGAATGATTGCTGCCACTACCAAAGTTGTCATGACCAAAGGATAGCTTTGCTTGCAAGGAGGCGTTATGGAGCTGTGCTCTGTTTGTCAGGACTTTTTCTTCAACTGCGAATGCGAATACTGCGAGTGCTTGGTGAAGAAAGCAAATCTAGAAACTAGCGAGGAAGATTAGCCTCGATAAGGCTGACGATCTTCTCGTCATCGGGAAGCATGTTTGGTCTGAAGCGGTGAATCTCACCATTTGGTAGCACCAGGTACTTCTCGAAATTCCACAGCACTGGACCGGCAAGACCCATGGCGTCCTTGGCCTTCACCAGCTGCTTATAGAGCGGGTGGCGCTTGCGACCGTTGACATCTGCCTTCTCGGTCATCGGGAAGGTGATTCCCCAGGTTGCTGAGCAGTACTCACCAATGGCGTCGTTGTCTTTTAGTTCTTGCATGAAGGAGCCGGATGGAACACCAAGCACCGTGAAGCCGCGGTCCTGGTATTTCTTCTGAAGTTGCTCGAGCTGCTCATACTGCGGGGTTAGCCCACAGCGCGAGGCGACGTTCACAATAAGAAGGACCTGGCCTTTGAACTCGGAGAGGTTTCTAGGCTGGCCATTCAACATGGTCAGTGGCACATCGTAATTAAGCATGGATTTCATAACCCCTTGCGGGGTGAATAAATTTCAGAGCTAAACGTTTGCCAAGTTTCCGGTGAGCTTCTGAGCCAATCTGCGAAGCAGAATCAGCGAGAAAGCCAAGCCCAAACCAAAGATCGTAAAGCCCAGGATGTAGAGGGCGACACCGGTTGGACCGACTTCGGCCGGGTTTAGGAACCAGTAAGGCCATTCCCCAACCACCAGCCCGCGAATGATGCTGAATGCCACCCAGATATAAGGGAACACCAGAATCCAGAGGGCTTTCTTGAAGTTAGTTTTAGGACCCTTCACCGAGAGGATGTAGTCCAAAGTAATCAGGATCGGTCCGTAGGTGTGGATGATCAGGTTTGGCAATACCGGCCAGGCATAACCCACATCTTCAGGTGCCACAGCACTATCCCCCAGCAGCAGGTGGTATCCGGCACCGATCACGATCATGGCAACAGTTGCGCCCAGGCGAATCACGTTCAGTCTGCTGGTTTCGGATTTGTGATTGATCAGGTAGAGGCCGGAGACAATCAACACGATGCCGGCAAAGATTGATGAGTCAATCGAAAGCTTGGTGAAGTAATCCCACGGCCGAAACAGGTTGTTGACGATTCGGTCAGTTACCTGCCAAACCACGCTACCCAGCAGTGCTGCACCAAGCAGCAACCTAAACCAACCAAATACGCCCTTGTATGTCATAGCCCGAGGTTACTCGTTAGCCAGCAAGAATGCGGCAACCGCGGTGAGGAATTCCTGCGGCTTCTCTTCATTGGGTAGGTGACCGCAGTTTTCAATAACTACCAGCTGAGCGTTTGGTAGCTCACTTGCCAGGCGAACCGAATCCGCAGTTGCCACCACGGTGTCGTTATCGCCGGTAATAACCAAAGTAGGCATGGTGATAGCCGCAAGGTTCTTATCCACTTGGGTATTGCGAGGGGCTTTATTGAAGTTCCAGAAAGCCTTTTCCCAGCCAACGATCTTCAGTGGTGCGGTGTATTTGGCCTTGAGCTCGTCAGTCACCAAACTCTTGTCGTAGTAGCTCTCGTTTAGTAAGTCCAAACCAGAAGTTGCGATGGTTGAAACCAGTGCTGGACCTACGTGGTTGAGCTGCGGGATGTCATAAATCCAGCTCAGCCACTCTGGGCCACCACCGGTGGTGTAGATCGCAGGGTCTAGCAAAACCAGTTCGTCAACGATTTCCGGGTTAGCTGCAGCGAAGGCAGCGGCTAGGTTGCCGCCCGCGGAGTGACCAAGAATCATAACCTCTTTACCCTGACCAAACTCGTCAATCATTCCCTGAATCACTTCGAGCTGTCCGGCTGCGGAGTAGGGGTTGGTTCCCGACCAGCTGGTGGGTCTCTCGGTAAAGCCAAAAGCTGCTCGATCGTAAGCCACCACGTAGCCTGCGGCACCGAGTTCGTCGAGGACCAGATCCCAAGTTGAAACATTTGCACCAAAGCCGTGCAACAGCAGAATCAAACGATCGGAGCTAGGGTCACCTGCGGTTAGGTAGTGCACGTCGTGACCTGCCACCTCAACGAACTTGCTCCTGTCGCCAAAGACCTGGGCGGCAGCCTCGGTGTTTGAGAGGGTTCCGGAACTGTTTACCGGAATTAGGAAAGGGCCAACCAGTAGCAGGCCTAGAATCGATCCCAGCACAATCTTGGTTCTACGTTTCATGATGAAGTAAACCTTAGATTGTTCTCTCCACATCCCTAGGCGAAGAGGTAAGAATGGCCACCACCCGCTCACTGATAGCAGCAAAGCCAAGCGCCAAGTTTGAGAAGGGTGAGTTGCCACTGAGGGAAATGACGCCTGAGATGGTGGCAATCAAGGTGCTTTATTCCGGCATCTGCCACAGCGACATTCACCAGGTTAGAGATGAGTGGTTTGAGGGCATCTTCCCAATGGTTCCAGGGCACGAGATCGTGGGCGAGGTTACTGAGGTTGGTTCCGCGGTTAGCAAGTTTCAGGTTGGCGATCGAGTCGGTGTCGGCACCTTCGTGGATTCCTGCCGTGAGTGTGAGTACTGCCAGGAAGGTCGAGAGAACTACTGCCTAAAGGGCAATGTCCAGACCTACAACGGCCGTCACTATGACCAGGCTCCAACCTACGGCGGCTACGCGCAAGAGATCGTTGTCGATCAAAACTACGTGTTGAAAGTTTCCAAAAAAATTGATGCGGCTAGCGCCGCACCTTTGTTGTGTGCCGGCGTCACGGTTTGGTCACCACTGAAGCACTGGCAGGTAGGCCCGGGTAAGAAGGTTGCGATTTTGGGCCTAGGTGGCCTAGGTCACATGGCCGTGAAATTTGCTGCCGCCATGGGTGCCGAGACCTATGTGATTGGCCACTCAGCGTCAAAAGCTGTTGATGCCAAGGCCTTCGGCGCGAAGGGATATGTCTTGACCGAGGATGCAATCGCAAACCACAAGAACACCTTCGACATGATCCTCAACACCACCAGCGCTGACCTAGATGTTGACGGCTTGCTGAGCACCTTGCGGGTTGGTGGGTCGCTTGTGAATGTGGGTCTTCCTGGAAACAACCAGAGTTACAACCCATTCAGCTTGGTTACCGGCCTAAAGTCAATCGCGGGGGCTAACACCGGTGGCATTGCCGACACCCAGGAGATGCTGGACTTCTGTGCCGAGCACAACATCGTCTCCACCATTGAACTGGTTGACGCCACTGATCCAAGTGCGGTGGATGCCGCCTACGAGCGAGTAGTTGGCAGCGATGTTCGCTACCGCTTTGTAATTGACGCCAGCACCATCTAGTTAGGAGCTCCAATGAAGCAGCACAAATTAGGTAACCGACAGGTATCTGCAATCGGCATTGGTTGCATGAACGTCTCTTGGATTTGGTCCAACGGTGCAGCGCTAGATCCGGTTCGCAGATATGAGTCTGCAATCCCCGCCATCCATGCAGCACTTGATGCTGGCGTCACACTCTTGGACACCGCAGACATCTACGCTCCAACCTGGGATGACTTTGGTCACAACGAAGTCTTCGTTGCCGAAGCACTAAGAACCTGGTCCGGCACCAAAGAGCAGAAGGACAAGGTGGTTATTGCCACCAAGGCCGGAATCACTCGCCAGCCCGGAGAGCGCTGGGGTCGCAATGGCAGTTTGGACTACCTACTGCGAGCAGCCGAAGCCTCCGCAGGTCGTTTGGGCGTGGACAAGATTGCGCTTTGGCAGCACCACAGACTTGACCCGGACATCGTGTTTGAGACTCAGGTGGCAAACATCATGATTCTGAAAGAGCGTGGAATTGTGGACCAGATCGGTGTCTCAAACTACGACGCCAAGCAACTGGAGATTGCGGTCAAGATTGCAGGTGGTCCGGATGAGGGCGGCATCGTTTCGATTCAAAACGAATTCTCTCCGCGCTATCGCTATGACCTCGATGTCCTCGAGGTCTGCGAGAAATACGGCATCGCATATTTGCCTTGGTCACCTTTGGGTGGCATGAACAACAAAAAGGCGATCACCGACTCGGATGCTTTCCAAGAGATCGCTGATTCTCACAAGGTTTCAAAGTATGCAATTGCCTTGGCGTGGGAGATGAAGACCTCACCAAGTGTGATTCCAATCCCAGGAGCTACTCGCACCGAAAGCATTTTGGATTGCATCACCGCACTCGATGTGCACCTAAATGACGCAGAGTTCGAATACCTAAACGCCAACCTTCCAGAGCAAGCGGAATACTCCAGCGAACTGGTTCCAAAACCAGCACACCGCTAACTTCTTGCCAAGGTCAAAAACTGCAGCGGGAGTTTAGGCTTTAGTTCGTGAGGTTAAATCGGGGGTCGGTAACAGCCATTGGTGGGCTGTTTGTCAT
>CAZZHB010000075.1:0-6417 GCA_964653615.1 uncultured Aquiluna sp. | reverse complement strand
AGGCTGCAGGCATCAAGTTCACCCTAGGTCCAGTGCCTGGTCTAACTGCTTCCACCAAGGGTGCTCAGTGGGTTAACTACTCTGGCGCTTGGGTTACCTCTTACGCTCGCACCCACGGTGTTGAGCTAGGTGCCAAGAAGCTAGTTGTCGACTGGATGGCATCATCTGCTGGTCAGCTACAGATGTACGCTGCTGGCGACCGCCCACCAGCCAACACCAAGGCAGCAGCTGCTGTAAAGAACGCCAACACCAAGGCATTCGCAACCGCAGCAGCAACCGGTGTTCCTCAGTTCAGCGCATGGTTGGACGACAAGACCGGTGGCTCAAACTGGTACGACACCCTAGGTTCGACTCTTACCAACATCTTGGTAAAGGGCGAGGCTGTGGACTCGACCTTGGATGCCGCAGCAGCGATTCTGAAGAAGAACTTCGCCAACGCATCTAAGTAAGTAACCAATTGAAGGTGTGGGGGTTGGCTCCTTAGGGAACCAACCCCCATCACTTTGGGAGCATAAAAATGGCATTGAACAAATCAAGCGTGAAGCCAGTGAGGCTCTGGCCTCTAGTGGCCAAGATCATCGCCATGTCACTTTTCGCAAGTGGCCTGGGCTACATGATGTATGTAGCGTTTTTGGCGGGCGAAACCCTAATCGGTGGCGTTCTTGCCCTGGTTCTAATCGCATCCTTTGTGGTTTACACCTCAAAGGGCATGGTGCCACTGAAATTCCTACTCCCGGGAATCATCCTGCTGGCAATTTTTGTTGTGACGCCCATTCTGTACACGGTCCTAATGTCAGGATTCGTCTACAAGACCGGAAATGAAATCACCCGCGAACAAGCGCTGACTCAGATTTATGAGAAGGGTTACCTTCCGGACGAAAACTACACCGCCTACTACATGACCTTGGGTCGTTATGAGGGCGAAATCTCCGCGCTGCTGACGGAGCAAATGACTTTGACCCCTTACCTTGGCGCTAAGGGTACAGCGACCATACTCGACGCCAGTGAGGTAGAGCTTGATGAATACGGGACAGCAGTTGGGCTGGCCGGATTCGAGCCAATTACTTTTGAAGAGGCCGCAACTCTAGAGGCCCAGATCATCGACCTTCGATTCGACATGGGTGATGGCAAGTTCATTCGCCCAGAATCACTTGATGCCGCAAGTCTGATGGTTCAAGCCTTCACACTTGACCCGGCAACTGGTGAACTTTACGACTCAGTTAACGACATCACTTACGTTGATAACGGCCAGGGAAACTTCGTCAATAAAGCCAATCCCGACGAAATGCTCTTCCCAGGCTGGAGAGCTTTCAGCCCACTTGAGAATTACGTTGGTCTGATTACTGACCCGGTTATTCGCGGTCCGTTTGTCAACGTGTTTATTTGGACCTTCTCGTTCGCGCTGATCACGGTGGTAACCATGTTTGCCGCCGGTTTGGCACTGGCAATTGCCATGGACAAGCCGCTTAGATTCAAGCGTTTCTACAAGTCGATCCTGATCCTGCCCTATGCAATCCCGAGCTTCATGTCGATCCTGATTTGGAACGGTATGTTCAACCGCGATTTTGGAGCTGTGAACCAGGTTCTTGGAGCACCGATCGACTGGTACAACGATCCAACCTTGGCAAAGCTTGTGATCTTGATTGTGAACCTGTGGCTTGGATTCCCATACTTCTACCTAATCTCCTCGGGTGCACTCCAGGCATTGCCTGGCGAGCTTGAAGAGGCGGCTGCCATCGACGGTGCAAGCCCGGCACAGATTATGGCGAGAATCAAGTTGCCACTTTTGCTGCAGATTCTTTCTCCGCTTCTGATCGCATCGTTCGCGTTCAACTTCAATAACTTCAACATCGTGTATCTACTCACCAACGGTGGCCCGATTAACGTGCTGGCCGGAGAGACCGCTGGTGCAACAGATATTCTGATCACCTACGCCTACAAGACTGCCTTTGGCTCTGCCGAGCAGAATCTTGGTTTGGCATCGGCAATTAGCGTGATCATGTTCTTTATCGTTGGTGGATTGTCGCTGTGGAGCCTAAGACGCTCCAAGGTATTGGAATCGGTGATGTAAATGAAGCGCACAAACTTTAGATCCGCTGCCTGGCGCCACGTCTACGCCTGGGCGCTAATCCTGTTTTCGATCTTCCCGATTTACGTTGTCATCGTCAGCTCATTTGACCCTACCGGTGGCCTCGCTTCCTCCAGCCTGTTGCCCCAGCGCTTCAGCTGGGAGAACTACGAGACCCTGTTCACTTCCCCGACCATTCCATTTATGACTTGGATTTGGAACTCGTCATACTTGGCAGCCCTGAATGCTGTGCTGTCGATTGTGGTTGGAGCATTTTCGGCATTCGCCTTCTCGAGACTTCGTTTCAAAGGTCGTAAGGCTGGTTTGCAAACCCTGCTACTGATTCAGGTTTTCCCCGCGTTCTTGGCGCTCGCCGCCATCTACGTGATGATGGAGCGCATCTACACGATCTTCCCGGGCATCGGTCTTGGTAGCCACGGTGGATTGCTGCTGATTTACCTTGGTGGATCGATGGGTGTGAATGCTTGGCTATTGAAGGGCTTCATTGACTCAATTCCAATGGAGTTGGATGAGGCCGCGAAAATCGATGGCGCTTCTCCATTCCAGATTTTCTGGCAGATCTTCGTCCCGCTATCAGCACCTGTACTTGCGGTTACTGCACTGCTGTCCTTCATCGGAACCTTCAATGAGTTTGTACTGGCCAGCTTGTTCCTTCAGGACGTGAACCTAAGAACCGTCGCAGTCGGTCTGCAGTCTTTCGTTGGTGCCCAGTTCGGTGCCAACTGGGGACCATTTGCTGCCGGCTCGATCCTCGCTTCGATTCCGCTGGTTGCACTGTTCCTGTTTGCTCAGCGTTACATCATCGGTGGTCTAGTTTCAGGTTCCGTGAAGGGCTAACAGGGTAGTTGGCCCAATACCTGAGATTATTGAGACCTAAGAACAAGAGGTCTCAATTGCGCATCCTGGTGGGTTTGGCAACCGTGCTCGCCCTAGCGGGTTGCACTTCAGCATCCCAAAGTCCAACTCCCTCGCCAGCTCAAGCTGCTCCCAGCACTGGAATCTCAGTGGAGGTTTGGATCGATCAGGAGCTTTCTGACAGCTTTGCGGTCTTTGCAGAGCAGTTCAAAAAAGACACCGGCCACAACCTAGAGGTAGTGGTAAAGGATTTCTACGCCATCGAAACTGAGTTTCCGGCGCAGACAAGCGCTGGCCCAGATCTGGTTGTTGGTTCTAGCGAGTGGGTATCTAGTTGGGCCGCCAGCGGCGTGATAGCCCAGGTTCCACTTTATGAATTAGAGCCCTATGACTCTGTCTCAAGCGTCTTTAGTCGCTCCGCAGTGAACTACGGACTGCCATATGCAACTGAGAACGCGGCTCTAATTTGTGATTCCACGCGAGTTACCAGTGCACCTAAAAACTGGGAAGACCTGGTTTCCCTGAAGGTCAAATTGCCGCTGAATCCTGGCGGGGACCCCTACCTAATGCAGGCGGTTCAATCATCATTTGGAGTCGAACTTTTTTCGAGATCTGAGACCGGTGAGTACTCAACCAAACTTGCGCTGGGTGGAGAAAGCGGTCAGGCGTTCGCTAGCTGGCTTCGAGGTAATGCGGTTGACTTCCCGCAGCTTGACTACACCGCCGCTACTGAGTTTTTTGCCACCGGCCAGACTCCTTGCTGGTACACCGGCATGTGGTCAGTGCCCGCAATCAAAGAGCGTGCCAGCTTTGATTTGGTCGCGTATCCACTGCCAAGTGCGGGCGGAGAGCCGGCCAAGCCGTTTGGTGCCTCACGAGCAGTTTTCCTGAACAGCAAAGCGGAGCACCCAGATCAGGCAAATCAATTTTTGGAATACCTCGCCTCAGATTCTGCTCAGCAACTGATCTATCAGACCACCGGTCGCCAACCCGTGACAGACGCCTTTGCATCGGCAATTGACGATCGGGTTATGCGCGGATTTATGGAGGCATCCAAGACCAGTGTTGGCATTCCAGATGCCGCGCTGATGCAGCACGTTTGGGGGCCGCTCGGTATCGCTCAGGTTCAATTGCTGGGTGTCACAGGCGAACCAAAAACTATTTGGTCGCAGATGGTTTCTGAGATTTCAGCCAAGTTGGGGGACTAGTGGCAATCAAGAATCTTCACCTTGCACTTCAGCCGCATCACGATGGCTCAGCTCTCTATGTGTCACCGGCAAGACCAGAGCTTGAGGGCAAGGTAAAGCTCAAGATTAGGGTTCACCAGTCAGCGGGTGCGGTCAAGCGAATCATGATTCGACAGAGTGATTCTGGTGAGGGTTTCTTCACTCCTGAGCTGAAAAAGCTTTACTCTCGCCGAGGTTGGGATTGGTATGAGGGTTCAATCACGATGTATAACCCTGAGGTCCACTATCGCTTCTACATCGAGTTTCAGTCTGGGGATAGTTACTGGCTAAACGGTGTTGGTATTAGTGAGTTAGATCAACCAGACCGCGATGATTTCAAGGTAAATACCTATCGCCGACCTCCTTCATGGGCAACCGGTAGCGTGCTTTACCAAGTCTTCCCAGATCGATTTGCCAAAAGCTCCAAAGCCGACAAGCGAGAGTTACCTGCTTGGGCCATCCCCCAGAACTGGGAGGACGAGGTCATTGGTCATGGCCCCGGGGTCTCTGAGCAGTTTTTCGGGGGAGACCTTAAGGGCATCGAGGAGCACCTGGATCACCTGAAAAAACTCGGTGCCACGATTTTGTATCTGACGCCGTTTTTTCCAGCCGGCTCTAATCACCGCTACGACTCGGCAAACTTTGACACTGTCGACCCACTGCTAGGTGGCGATGCTGCCCTGAAGTCTCTGGTCGCCAAAGCTCACTCGCTTGGGCTCAAAGTCATGGGAGATCTGACTGCCAATCACTCGGGAGATAAGCACGAGTGGTTCTTGGCTGCCTTTGGTAAGCCGCGGGCCAAGGAGAGCGAGTTCTACTACTTCCAAGAGGGCAACACGAAGTATGACTCCTGGTGGGGAGTGCCATCACTGCCCAAGTTCAATTGGGCGAGCAAAGAGCTTCGTCGCAGGTTCATTGAGGGCAAAGATTCAGTGGTGGCGAAGTGGCTAAAAACGCCATTCAAACTTGATGGCTGGCGCATTGACGTTGCAAACATGACGGGTTGGATTCGGGAAGATTTCTATAACCGAGAAGTCGCCCAGACCATTCGCGAAACCATGGATGAAGTTAGTGACGACACCTTCTTGATTGGTGAGTTCACCTCGGACGCAGCGGAGTTTGTCGAAGGTGACAGCTACCAATCCACCATGACCTATGCGAATTTCACCCGACCAACTTGGCGCTGGCTCGCCGACACCAAAATGACGCGCGAAGAGAATCAATTGGGCCCTGGCAGAAGGGGAATCTCAGCCAGACAGTTCGTTGAACTGCATCAGAGATTCGCCGGCACCTTCCCATGGCAACTTCGCATGCACAACCTGAACGCGCTTGATACCCATGACACCGGCAGATTCAAAACCTTCGCAATTGATGGTGCCCAGTCTGTTGCAGCAGGTTTGCAATTCACATTCCCAGGCATCCCAATGATTTTTGCCGGTGACGAATTTGGGCTCGATGGCTACAACGGTGAGAATTCCCGAACCCCGATTCCTTGGGATGGGGAGCGACCAAGCGACACCGGCATGATTGATGTTTACGCCAAGCTCGCCAAGATTCGCAAGAGCAGCAAAGCGCTTGTCGATGGCTCAATTCGGTTCCTCTACACCTCCGATGAGGCCATGGTTTTTGTTCGCGAGAACCAAACCGAATCGGTTCTGGTTTTGGCTTCTCGAGGCAGAGATCGCCACGTCGAATTCCCAAAGGACGCGCTCTCGCAGCCTGAGCAAGCCAAGAACCTCTATGGCGGCGGGGTTCTGCGAATTGCCGGCTCTAAGATTCGAATCGATGCCGGAAAACTAGATTTTCAAATTTGGCGTTTGCCTAGCGCCCACCGCTAGTGCTAATCTTTTGCGGTTGCCTTTTAGGCTAACGCCCCGATAGCTCAGTGGTAGAGCACTTCCATGGTAAGGAAGGGGTCGACAGTTCAATCCTGTCTCGGGGCTCGATCGACAGTGAGCTTTCTTACTGCAGTTCGAGGCTGAGTAGCTCAGTTGGTTAGAGCGCACGACTCATAATCGTGAGGTCGCGGGATCGTGCCCCGCCTCAGCTACCAGACGATAAAGCATCCGAAACCCCTCTTGCAGCCTGAATGGCGTGGCTATCTAAAGTCAGTGGGCTACCCTTATTGCATGGTAAATCCAGAAATTCAAGGCAAACGCTATCCACGGACAGCAAGCTATTTGGTGGGTCGCGAGAAGGTTCGCGAGTTTGCCAAGGCGGTCATGGCAGCGAAGGAATCCCAGGACC
>CAZZHB010000074.1:0-6655 GCA_964653615.1 uncultured Aquiluna sp. | reverse complement strand
CAGGAATTGTGCCCGCTCCTACATATCCCATCGATGCGCGCAGTCCACCTACCAACTGGTGAACGACCGAGGCAACCGAACCGCGGTAAGGGACTCGACCTTCGATGCCCTCCGGAACCAGCTTGTCCTCGCGAAGCACATCGTCCTGGAAATAGCGGTCCTTAGAGTATGACTTCGCCTGACCGCGTGACTGCATCGCGCCGAGGGATCCCATGCCGCGGTAAGTCTTGTATTGCTTTCCACCGACAAAGGTGATGTCACCAGGAGCTTCATCAGTGCCAGCCAAAAGTGATCCGAGCATCACAGAGTTGGCACCGGCAACCAGCGCCTTTGGAATATCGCCCGAATACTGCAAACCACCATCCGCAATCACTGGGACACCGGCTGGCTTTGCCGCCAGCGATGCCATGTAGACCGCCGTGACCTGTGGCACGCCGACACCCGCAACCACTCGGGTAGTGCAAATTGAACCTGGGCCAACCCCGACCTTCACGCCATCGGCCCCGGCGTCAATCAAAGCTTGGGCACCCTCTCGAGTGGCGATGTTTCCGCCGACAATGTCGGTGTTTCGGGCCACCGGCTCACTCTTTAGTTTGCGAATCATGTCCAATACCGCGGTGTTGTGTCCGTGGGCAGTGTCGACAATCAACATGTCCACGCCGGTTTCCACCAATGCCATTGCTCGCTCCCAAGCATCTGGACCAACGCCAATAGCCGCGCCAACCAGCAGGCGACCTGCGCCATCCTTGGATGCGTTTGGATACTTCTCGCTCTTGTCAAAGTCCTTTACGGTGATCAGCCCGCGCAACTTGCCATTGTCATCAATCAGCGGGAGCTTCTCGATCCGGTGCTGAGCCAGCATTGCCATGGCCTCATCAGGGTTGATGCCGACCTTGCCGACAATTAGCGGCATCGGTGTCATGACATCTTTCACCAAGGTGGTGGTGCGCTGCACCTCTAGAACAAAGCGCATATCTCTGTTGGTCACAATTCCAACCAACTTGCCATCTTCGTCAATAACCGGCAGACCAGAAACTCGGTACTTACCGCAAAGGTCGTCTACCTCTTGAATAGTGGCGTATGGCGTGGTGGTGACCGGGTGCGAAACCATTCCGGCCTCACTGCGCTTGACTAGATCGACCTGGTTTACCTGATCATCGATCGAAAGATTGCGGTGCAGGATTCCCAAGCCGCCCTGTCGGGCCATTGCGATCGCCATTCTGGCCTCGGTAACCGTATCCATTGCAGATGAAATCAGCGGTACGTGAATCGAGATGTTTCTGGAGACCTGGGTTTGAGTGCTGACGCCCGATGGCAAAACATCGGATTGCCCAGGCAACAGCAAGACGTCGTCATAAGTTAGGCCGACTAGGGAAAATGGGTCTTGAAGCTCCAATTGGCAATCCTCTACTGGTGGTGGATTCGTCTCACAATTCTAGCCAAGCAATGCCACCTATTAATAAGGTGCACCTAAAGCGAAATTGAGATGTATTTGCAATCAAAGATTTATGGCTTGCGGGAATACCGCTAGATTTACTTTGCTAATGTGTTTTGAGAGTCCCGTGGGGCCTCAAGAGCAAAGTAGCTCAACATGATTTGGAGGACAGGTGCAATTCCTCTCTGCCAGCAATCTCAAGCGATTGCTCTCAACTTTCTTACTACTTCTAACCGCAATGGCGCTCGGCCTTGGCTTGGGCGCAAGCCCAGCTAGCGCTGACAGCGTTGGTGAAGAACTAGAGCGCGGCATAACCGGAAACGTAAAGCTCGACGGCGAACCACTCGGTGGCGTTCGCATGATCGTCGAAGGTGGCGGCTACAAGGCCGAGACCGTATCCGGTGCTGACGGTAAGTGGTACATCGGAGTTCCAGGAACCGAGGGCGATACCTACAAGGTGACCTTGGACCAGGAGACTCTTCCAGAGGGCATCGCTGTTACCGGTGAGGGCGGCGCTACCAAGGACGTGGTGCTTGGAAAGACCAGCCCGTTGGTTGCCAACTTCTTTATTGGTGAGGGTACTCGCGTCACCGTATCTTTGTTTGACCAGATTGTTGCTCGACTGATCTACGGCTTGAACTTCGGTTTGATGCTGGGACTTGCCGCAGTTGGTCTTTCGTTGGTGTTTGGAACCACAGGTCTTTCAAACTTTGCCCACTCCGAGATGGTTACCTTCGGTGCGATTGCAGCTTTGGTTTTGGGAACTGTGCTTCAGTTGCCAATGTGGGTTGCAATTCCAGCCGCAGTGTTGCTCTCCGGAGGTATGGGCTGGGCGCTCGACGCCGGCTTATGGAAACCGCTGAGAAAGCGCGGGCTTGCACTGGTTCAGCTAATGATCGTTTCAATTGGTCTTTCGCTGACCGTTCGCTACCTCTTCCAGTACTTCATCGGTGGTGGCACTGAGCAGCTTCCTGGTGCCGACTCAACCCTGGTTCCGCTATTTGGTTCCGTAGCGCTGTCGATGACCGACATCGTCTCAATGGCTATTTCGATTGTCGTCATCGTGGGCTTTGCCTGGTGGCTACTGAAGACCAAGACCGGTAAGGCTACTCGCGCTATTTCTGACAACCCAGATCTAGCTGCCGCCTCCGGTATCGACGTCGACAAGGTCATTCGAACCGTTTGGATCATCTCCGGAGCTCTAGCTGGCCTTGCTGGCGTGCTTTGGGCCTACTTCCGCCCTGGAATCAAATGGGACATGGGTGCCCAGATCTTGCTCTTGATTTTCGCGGCCGTCACCCTTGGTGGCTTGGGAACCGCATTTGGTGCCCTGATTGGCTCGATCGTGGTTGGTGTGCTGGTTGAGACCAGCTCGCTGATTATCCCAGCCGACCTCAAGTACGTCGGTGCACTGGTAGTTCTTATTGGAATCTTGCTCTTCAGACCTCAAGGTTTGCTGGGCAAAAAACAGAGGATAGGTTAGGAGGTCGACCATGGACTGGGGATCAATTCTCAATAACACCCTTGCGGGACTACTTACTCCAACCATCTTGGCGTTTGCACTAGCCGCCCTAGGTCTGGCTATGCACTTCGGTTTCGCCGGATTGTTGAACTTCGGTATCGCAGGCTTTATGGCCGTCGGTGCCTACGGCTATGCGATCAGCGTGCTCACCTTCGGGCTGCCTTGGTGGGCAGGAATGCTAATGGGTGTGGCTGCATCCGTAGTGTTTGCGCTGATCATGGGTATTCCTACCCTGCGTTTGCGCGGTGACTACCTGGCAATTGTGACCATCGCCGCAGCTGAGATTTTGCGCCTGTTGTTCCTCACCACTGCCTTCGAGCCAGTCACCGGTAGCGCTGATGGTTTGTTTGGCTACAACAACACCGGTGGCTTCGCTGAGGCCAACCCATTCCCAGTAGGAAACTACGGCTGGGGTCCTTGGACTTACAACGAGCAGACGCTGTGGATGTTGGTCTTCGGTCTAATCGTTCTGGCGGTAGCGACCTTCCTACTCTGGGCACTGATGCGCTCACCTTGGGGTCGAGTCGTCAAGGGTATCCGTGAGGATGAGGATGCCGTTCGTGCCCTAGGTAAGAACGTCTTCGCATACAAGATGCAGGCGCTAATCATTGGTGGTGTATTCGGAGCTCTTGGTGGAATCGTGTTGGCAACCAGCACTAACGTTTCCCCAGGCGTTTACGTCACCTCGCTGACCTTCTTCCTCTGGACCGCACTGCTGCTCGGTGGCGCTGCCACCATCTTTGGACCGGTGCTTGGTTCGGTGATCTTCTGGGTGCTGCAGGCATTCCTAACCAACGTGCTACCAGCTCTGGCAGAATCTGGCATCTTGCCGGTGTCTGGCATTCAGGCAGCAACACTTCGCTACGTTCTGGTAGGTATCGGCTTGATGCTGATCGTGATCTACCGTCCGCAGGGTATTTTCGGAGACAAGAGGGAGATGACCTTTGTCAAGTAATTCAGAAAACCAGAAGTCAACTGGGCTGCACGTCGGAGTTGCAGCACCGGGAGTCAAGAAGGTCAACCCGATCCTGGTCATCGACCACGTCAAGAAGAGCTTCGGCGGTCTAACCGCGGTTGACGTTGAGCACCTGGAAATCCCAAGTGGTGCTATCACCGCGCTTATCGGTCCTAACGGTGCCGGCAAGACCACGCTGTTCAACCTACTAACCGGTTTTGACACCCCAGACACCGGTGCCTGGTCTTTCCAGGGCAGTGAGCTTGCTGGTGTGCCATCGTTCAAGGTCGCCAAGATGGGTCAGGTTCGAACTTTCCAGCTAACTAAGGCGTTGAGCCTATTGACCGTGCTTGAGAACATGAAGCTGGGTGCCAAGAACCAGACCGGTGAAAGGCTATTGAACTCGCTGTTCCCGTTCCTATGGCGCAAGCAGGACGCTCAGCTTGAGGTCAAGGCGATGGAACTTTTGAAGAAGTTCAAGCTCGACGCTAAAAAAGATGACTTTGCGGCATCGCTATCTGGCGGTCAGCGCAAGCTCTTGGAAATGGCACGTGCTCTTATGACCGACCCAGTGCTAGTGATGTTGGATGAGCCAATGGCCGGTGTAAACCCTGCTTTGACTCAGTCCCTTCTGGAGCACGTTCTAAACCTCAAGAAAGAAGGCATGACCGTGCTCTTTGTCGAGCACGACATGCACATGGTTCGCCACATTGCGGACTGGGTGGTGGTTATGGCCGAAGGCAAGGTTGTTGCCGAGGGTCCACCAGACACCGTTATGAAGGAGCAGGCAGTTATCGATGCCTACCTGGGGGCTCACCAAGACACCGACCTCGGTGTTGTAACCGGTCGCATCAAAGTGATCAGCGAGGAAGGTAAGTAAATGACTCGCGTTGTAGAAGTCAAAGATCTAGTAGCTGGCTACCTGCCAGGTGTAAACATCCTCAATGGCACCAATCTCTATGCCGACAAAGGTGAGCTGATTGGAATCATTGGCCCTAACGGTGCCGGTAAGTCCACGCTGCTGAAGTCAATCTTCGGACTGGTGAAGGTTCGCGAGGGATCCATCACCCTAAACGGTGAGAACATCACTGGGCTCAAGCCAAACCAGCTGGTTTCCAAGGGAGTGGGCTTTATCCCGCAGACCAACAACGTCTTCCCATCTTTGACCATCGAAGAGAACCTCCAGATGGGTATCTTCCAGGAGCCTGGGAAATACAACGAGCGCTTGGAGTTTGTGGTTTCAATCTTCGCTGAGCTTGGAAAGCGCCTAAAGCAGCGTGCCGGATCGCTCTCGGGTGGTGAGCGTCAGATGGTTGCCATGGGACGTGCACTCATGATGGATCCAGCCGTGTTGCTCCTCGATGAGCCTTCTGCAGGTCTTTCTCCGGTTCGTCAGGATGAAGCCTTCCTTCGCGTATCCGAGATCAACAAGGCTGGTGTTACCTGCATCATGGTTGAGCAGAACGCTCGCCGCTGCCTGCAGATCTCCGACCGTGCTTATGTTTTGGACCAGGGCAAGGATGCCGTTGTTGGCACCGGTCGTGAGCTTCTCAACGACCCACAGGTCATCGGACTGTACCTCGGCACCCTGGGTGCCTAAGAAGCCCTCAGCAGGCACCTGGATTGGTGTTGGCACCGCCCTGGGTGTCGCACTTGGTATCGCATTAGAAAGTCTCGCAATTGGGATTGCCATCGGTGTCGCCATCGGTGCAGGCATGGAATGGTTCAATCGAAAATCCAAGTGATTGTTAAAAAGAAATCCCCCGGCCAGCGGCCGGGGGATTCTTTGTTGGAACTAGATACTAGCCACGGATGGTAGCTGGTACGTTCTTTCCGTCGAACTGCTGGATCAGGATGTTACCGTCGGTTGGGTCACCCAACTCGTTGAAGGTAATGTTGCCTGAAGGGCCATCGTAGTCAGCGGTTCCGCCGGCGTTGATGATGTCAGCACATTCTGCGAAGGTGGTGCACTTCTGGCCGTTGCCGGATCCACCGGAAACTTCCTGTAGCTTCACGGACATGTTTGCACCCTCGGTGCTACGTGCCTCTAGAGCTGCAAGAGCTAGAAGAACAACTGCGTCGTAGGACTCTGGGCCATAAGCGTTTAGCTCTAGTGGCTCGTTGCCCTGTGCCTGCCAGTTCTCGTCCATACGCTTGATGAAGTCACCAATCTTGGACTCGTTTACACCTGGGTAGGTACCTTTAGCGCCCTCAAGGGTGCCAGCTGGGAATACCTCAGAGTAGTCGGTTAGGTTACCGTCAACGAAGTACAGCTTCTCACCAGGGAACTGAGCGGTTAGCTCAGGAACGATGGTCTTAGCCTCGTCGAAGGTGATCAAAACGATAGCGTCTGGTCCAGGAGCTAGTGCTTCTGCGATCTGGCTAGCGAAGTTGGTGTCACCGGTGTTGTAGGTAGGTGCAGCTAGAACCTCGCCACCAGCAGCCTCGAAGGCCTTGGTAACGAACTCAGCTAGACCGGTTCCGTAGGAGTCGTTCAGAACGATCAAGGAGATCTTCTGGTGTCCGTCTTCTGCGATTAGGTTACCTAGCACCTCACCCTGTAGGACGTCAGATGGAGCGGTACGGAAGTACAGACCCTTGTCCTCGTAGGTGGTTAGTGCAGCCGAAGTGTTTGCAGGGGAGAACTGAATCACACACTCTGCAACCAAACGGTCGATGAACTGTAGAGAAGTACCGGAGGATGCGGCACCGATAACAGCCTCAACACCTGCGTTTAGCAGAC
>CAZZHB010000073.1:0-6667 GCA_964653615.1 uncultured Aquiluna sp. | reverse complement strand
AAGAAATTGGGGTAACGCCACACGCCTTCAGACCTTCGACGCCACCATCAACTGCGGTCAACACCCACATGCCCTGAGAGTGCACCGCAACCGAGTGCTCCCAGTGCGCTCCATCGCCACCATCTTTGGTCGCAACAGTCCAGTCATCCTCGTGAATATAGGTCTTCTGATCGCCCGAAGTGATCATTGGCTCAATCGCCACGCAGAGCCCTGGTTCGACCTTTGGGCCAGCATCGCGAACCGCGTAGTTAAATACCGCAGGATCTTCATGCATTGATCGACCAATGCCGTGACCAACATACTGTTCAAGAATCCCCCAGCGACCGCGCTGAGCGATGTGGTGCTCAATTGCAACACCGACCTCATTCAATCGCTTCGCCGAAGCCAGGGCAGCGATTCCGGCCCAGAGCGAACCTTCGCAGACATCGGATTGCAATTGACGCTGGCGAGTTAGGTCGTTGTCCTCGCCTGGAACCACCATGGAAAATGCACTGTCACCATTCCAGCCATCCACCTCGGCACCGCAGTCAATCGAAATCAGATCGCCGGCCGAGAGCACCTTGTTCGATGGAATGCCGTGGACCACCTCGGAATTGATGCTGGCGCAGATGGTGTGATAGTAGCCAGGCACCAACTGGAAGTTTGGTCGACCACCACCATCGCGAATAGTCTTCTCAGCAATTTGGTCCAGTTCCAGTGTTGTAACACCGGGACGAATTGCTGCCCGAACATTTTCGAGGGCTTTGGCGGTCAATAAACCAGCAACCCGCATCTTGCGAATTTGGTCGTTGGTTTTGAGTTCGTACTTTTTACGCATCTGGGGTTAGGCCGCGGGCATCGAGTGCTTCAACGATGCGTGCGGTCACATCAGAAATGTCGCCCAGACCATCAATCATCGCAACCAAACCACGAGCTGCATAAACATCGATCAGCGGAGCAGTCTGAGCATCGTAAACCTCGAGGCGGCGACGAATCACATCAGGGGTGTCATCTGCACGACCTTCAACCGAGGCTCGGTGGGCCAGACGTCGAACCAACTCGTCGTTGTCTGCGGTTAGCTGCACAACAACGTCCAAGCGCTTGCCGGCGTCAGCGAGAATGCTGTCCAGCTCGTTGACCTGGTCGATGGTGCGAGGGTAGCCATCCAGCAAGAAGCCACCTAGCGCGTCATCGTGAGATAGACGATCGCGAACCAATGCGTTGGTTAGCGAGTCTGGAACATATTCACCGCGGTCCATGAAGCCCTTGGCCTCAACGCCCAATGGAGTCTGGTTCTTCACGTTATAACGGAAGATGTCTCCGGTTGAGATTGCAGGAATGCCAAAGTGCTCGGACAAAAGTGCAGCTTGGGTTCCCTTGCCGGCACCTGGTGGACCGATCAGTAGGAGCCTGGTCACTTCAGTAGACCCTCGTAGTTACGCTGCTGCATCTGAGCATTGATCTGCTTCACAGTCTCCAGACCAACACCAACGATGATCAAGATGGAGGTACCGCCGAATGGGAAGTTCTGGTTGGTTCCGATTGCGGTGAATGCCACCAGCGGAATCAAAGCGATTAGACCAAGGTAGATGGCACCAGGGAAGGTGATGCGGCTAATTACGTACTCGAGGTACTCGGTGGTCGGACGACCAGCGCGAATACCTGGGATAAAGCCACCGTACTTCTTCATGTTGTCGCTGATCTCCTCAGGGTTGAGGGTGATTGCAACGTAGAAGTAGGTGAAACCAACGATCAGGGCGAAGTAGACCGCCATGTATAGCGGGTGTGAGCCTGAGGTTAGGTAAGTCGAGATGAAGGTAACCCATGGTGCCACCTGGCCGGTGGTTGGGTCTGGCTGGCTGAACTGAGCAAGCAGTGCAGGCAGGTAAAGCATTGAGGAAGCGAAGATAACCGGGATAACACCAGCGGTGTTTACCTTGACCGGGATGTAGGTGGACTGACCACCGTAAGCCTTGCGTCCAACCATGCGCTTTGCGTACTGAACTGGAATGCGGCGCTGAGACTGCTCAACCAAAACCACAAGACCAACCACAACGAATCCAACCGCCATAACAATCACGAAGATTTCGATGGAGCGGGTCTGCAGAATCTGCAACAAGCTGGCTGGGAAGGTCGATGCGATCGAGGTGAAGATAAGTAGCGACATACCGTTACCGACACCGCGCTCGGTGATTAGCTCACCAATCCACATGATCAAACCGGTACCGGCGGTCATAACCATCACCATCAGTGTGATCGATAGCGCGTCGGTGTTGACCAAAATCGGAAGTGTACAGTCCGCACCAAATAGTGCTCCCTGGCGGGCAACCGCAATCAGGGTGGTGGCCTGAAGTAGACCAAGCGCGATGGTTAGGTAGCGGGTGTACTGGGTTAGCTTCGCCTGACCCTGAGGACCCTCTTTGTATAGGGTCTCAAAGCGAGGAATTACCACGCGAAGCAACTGGGTGATGATCGATGCGGTGATGTAAGGCATGATGCCCAGTGCAAAGATCGAAAGCTGAAGCAGCGCTCCACCGGAGAACAGGTTTACCAATTCGTAAAGACCCGAGGTGGACTGGCTCTGAGCCAAACACTGCTGAACGTTGGTGTAGTCAACGTTTGGAGCTGGGATGAAGGAACCTAGACGGAAGATGGCCACCATGCCCAGGGTGAATGCAAGCTTATTGCGCAAGTCCGGAGTGCGGAATGCGCGTGCAATGGCCTGAAACATGGTGAACCTCTCCTAGTGAATCTTCTTAGGCGCTGATGCTGCCGCCGGCAGCCTCAATCTTGGTCTTTGCTGACGCGGATACCTTGTCAACAGTGACCACAAGCTTAACCGAGACGTCGCCATTTCCAAGTACCTTGACAGGCTCGCCCTTGCGGACAGCACCCTTGGCTACTAGGTCAGACACAGTCACAGCTCCACCCTTAGGGTAAAGCTCGGATAGCTTGTCCAGGTTTACAACCTGGTACTCAACGCGGAATGGGTTCTTGAAGCCGCGAAGCTTAGGGGTGCGCATAACTAGGTTCACGCCACCACCCTCGAAGCCCAAACGGGTAGTGGTGCGAGCACCGGTTCCCTTGGTACCACGACCTGCGGTCTTACCCTTCGAACCCTCACCAAGACCCTTACGAGTCTTCTCCTTCTTGGCACCCTTTGCAGGGCGAAGGTGGTGAAGCTTCAGGATCTGGCTCTTCTCAGCCTTCTCCTCAGTCTTCTTTGCTGCAGGCTTAGCGGCTGCCTTTGGGGCAGCAGCCTTCTCAGCAGCTGGCTTAGCAGCAGCAGGAGCCTTGGCAGCGGCTGCCTTTGGGGCAGCCTTTGCTGCAGCTGGCTTAGCTGCGGTGGTCTTCGCTGCAGGCTTTGCAGCAGCCTTAGCGGCTGGCTTCTTTTCTTCAGCCATTAGTCGATCTCCTCAACCTTTACGAGGTGGGCAACGGTCATCACTAGGCCGCGAACAGACTTGTTGTCTTCCTTCACGATGATGTCACCGATGCGCTTCAGACCCAGGGTGCGAAGTGAATCGCGCTGGTTCTGCTTGCCACCGTTTGAACTCTTTACTTGGGTAACCTTCAGACGCTTTGCCATTATTTGGCACCTGCCTTCTCAGTCTTAGCTGGTAGTAGGCGAGCCGGAGCTACCTCAACCAATGCCTTGCCACGACGGTCAGCAACTGCCTGCGGCTCTTCGAGCTGCTTTAGCGCTGCCACGGTGGCGTGAACGATGTTTAGAGTGTTCGACGATCCCAAGGACTTGGAAAGAACGTCGTGGACACCGGCACACTCCAGTACCGCACGAACTGGACCACCGGCGATAACACCGGTACCCTCTGCGGCTGGACGAAGTAGTACTACACCAGCGGCTGCCTCGCCCTGTACTGGGTGAGGGATGGTGGAGCCAGCGCGTGGGATGCGGAAGAAGTTCTTCTTCGCGTCCTCAACACCCTTGGCAATAGCTGCTGGAACTTCCTTAGCCTTGCCGTAGCCAACACCAACTAGGCCTTCGCCATCGCCAACCACAACTAGTGCGGTGAATGCGAAACGACGACCACCCTTGACCACCTTGGATACGCGGTTGATGGTTACAACACGCTCCAAGAATGGGCTCTTGGTGTCCTCGCGGTCGCGACGCTCGGTCTTTGGTCCACGCTCACGTGAACCGCGACGCTGCTCGCGCTCGTTTGGATCAACGGTTGTGGCCTCTGCGACCACGGTAGCTTCTGCCACGTCCATTTCCTTCTTCTCTTCGCTCACAGTGTCAATCCTGACTCGCGGGCTGCGTCAGCAATTGCTGCAACGCGACCTGCGTAGCGGTTACCGCCACGGTCGAATACCACCTCGGTGATACCGGCCTTCTTAGCGCGCTCGGCAATTAGCTTGCCAACCTCGGTCGCCTTGTCGGTCTTGGTACCGTCAGCCTTACGTAGCTCAACTTCCATGGTGGAAGCTGAAGCTAGGGTGTGGCCCTTGGAGTCATCAACAACCTGGACGAACACGTGACGTGCCGAACGGGTTACGACTAGGCGAGGACGAGCTGCAGTGCCCTCAATCTTCTTGCGCAGGCGGCCGTGACGCTTGTCACGGGCAGCTGACTTTGACTTAACAGCCATTCTTACTTACCAGCCTTTCCAGCCTTGCGACGTACCTTCTCGCCTTCGTAGCGAACACCCTTGCCCTTGTATGGCTCAGGCTTACGTAGCTTGCGAATGTTTGCGGCAACCTCGCCCACGGCCTGCTTTGAGGTACCGGAGACGATGATCTTGGTGTTTCCCTCAACGGTCAGGGTGATACCTGCCGGTGGGGTTACAACAACTGGGTGGCTGAAGCCAAGTGCAAGCTCGATGTTTGCACCCTTAGAAGCAGCGCGGTAACCAGTACCAACGATGTCTAGGGCCTTCGAGAATCCAGTTGAAACACCGTGAACGTTGTTTGCAATCAGAGTACGAGTTAGACCGTGCAGTGACTTGGACTTAGCCTCATCATCTGGACGGGAAACGATAACGGTGTTGTCCTCAAGTACTACCTTGATTGGCTCAGAAACGGTAAGAGCTAGCTCGCCCTTAGGTCCCTTAACCAAAACTTCTTGGCCGTTAAGAGTTACGGTTACACCCGCTGGTAGCGGGATAGGCATTTTTCCAATACGAGACATGTGCGATTACCAGACGTAGGCGATAACTTCTCCGCCTACTCCCTTCTTTGCAGCCTGACGGTCAGTTAGTAGACCGGATGAGGTGGACAAGATCGCAATACCTAGGCCGCCGAGGACCTTTGGTAGCTCAGTGGACTTTGCGTAAACGCGAAGACCAGGCTTAGAAACGCGCTTGATTCCGGTGATGCTGGACTCGCGGTTTGGGCCGAACTTCAAAGAAACAGTCATGGTCTTGCCGACCTTTGCGTCCTCAACCTTGTAGTCCGCGATGTAACCCTCGGACTTTAGGATCTGGGCGATGTTTCCCTTTAGCTTTGAATAAGGGAGGCTAAGCGAATCGTGGTGTGCGTTGTTCGCGTTGCGCAGCCGGGTCAGAAAATCTGCTACCGGGTCTGTCATTGTCATTTATTTGTCTTCTTTCTCGAGGTGGTTTCCCAGCGCTTTACAAGCTCAGGGACCTTTCTCAATTGGGGTGGGTTATGCCTTGAATGGGAAACCGAGCGCCTTTAGCAGTGCGCGGCCCTCATCGTCGGTCTGTGCAGTGGTAACGACAGTGATGTCCATACCACGAACGTTGTCGATCTTGTCCTGGTCAATTTCGTGGAACATTGACTGCTCGGATAGACCAAAGGTGTAGTTGCCACGGCCATCGAACTGCTTGTCCGATAGACCACGGAAGTCACGGATACGAGGTAGCGATAGGGATAGTAGGCGGTCTAGGAACTCCCACATTCTGTCGCCACGCAAAGTTACGTGAGCACCGATTGGCTGACCCTCGCGCAGCTTGAACTGTGCGATTGACTTCTTAGCGATGTTTACCTGTGGCTTCTGACCAGTAATTGCAGTCAGGTCACGGATAGCGCCTTCGATTAGCTTGCCGTCCTTAGCAGCAGCACCCACACCCATGTTTACAACAATCTTGGTGAGGCCTGGAACCTGCATTGGGTTAGCAAAGTTGAACTCTGCCTTTAGCGCAGGAACGATCTCCTTGCGGTACTGAGCCTTTAGGCGAGGAAGAGCCTTACCTGCGGCAGCAGCCTTCTTGGTTGCGGTAGCCATTAGATGTCCTTCCCGGTCTTGCGAGCAACGCGAGTCTTGGTGACCTTGCCATCCTTGGCAGTTTCAAGCTTGAAACCAACCTTGGTTGGCTTCTTGGTGCTTGGGTCAACTAGAGCAACGTTTGAAATGTGGATTGGGGCTTCCTGGGTGATGATGCCACCGGTGTTAGCGCCCTTGTCGGTCTGGCCGGTCTTGGTGTGCTTGGTAACAATGTTGACGCCCTCGACGATTACGCGATTCTGCTCAACTAGTACCGATAGCACGTGACCCTGCTTGCCGCGGTCGCCGCCGCGGTCCTGCTTCTTGCCGGTGATGACCTGAACCAGGTCACCCTTCTTGATCTTCGCCATGATTAAATAACCTCCGGAGCCAACGAGATGATCTTCATGAACTTCTTCTCGCGAAGCTCACGGCCGATTGGGCCAAAAATACGGGTTCCGCGTGGCTCACCATCGTTCTTGATGATTACCGCTGCGTTCT
>CAZZHB010000072.1:0-6756 GCA_964653615.1 uncultured Aquiluna sp. | reverse complement strand
TTGGTAGGTGGACTGCGCGCATCGATGGGATATGTAGGAGCGGGCACAATTCCTGAACTGCAAGAGCGCGGCAAGTTTGTTCGAATCACGGCTGCTGGATTGCGCGAGTCGCACCCACACGATGTTCAGATGACCATCGAAGCCCCCAACTACGGCACTCGCTAGGAGGCCCAGATGAATCAGATTGAAATTGGTCGCGGAAAAGATGCTCGCCGAGCATTCGCCTTCGACGACATTGCTGTAGTTCCAACTCGCAGAACTCGCGATCCCGAGGACGTTTCGACCTCGTGGGCAATTGACGCCTATAAGTTTGACCTCCCAGTTGTTGCCGCACCAATGGACTCGGCAATGAGTCCAGCGACTGCGATTGCAATTGGCAAACTAGGTGGCTTGGGAGTCTTGGATCTAGAAGGCCTATGGACTCGCTATGAGGACCCAACCCAGCAGCTGGAAGAAATTGCCAACGCCAAGGACGAGGATGCAACCGCAGTGTTGCAGCGCATTTACTCCAAGCCAATCCAGCCTGAGCTAATCACCGCACGCCTGGCAGAAATCCGCGCAGCCGGAGTAACCGTAGCCGGCGCACTCTCGCCTCAGCGCACACAGGAGTTCTCCAATGTTGTGCTGAAGGCCGGGGTTGAGATGTTTGTGATTCGCGGAAACACGGTTTCTGCCGAGCACGTGTCGAAGACCCACGAACCTCTGAATCTCAAGGAATTCATCTACAAGCTCGATGTTCCAGTGATGGTTGGTGGCGCTGCCAGCTACAAGGCTGCGCTGCACCTAATGCGAACCGGAGCTGCCGGCGTGCTGGTCGGCTTCGGTGGTGGAGCTGCATCCTCGACCCGAAAGATTCTTGGCATCCATGCTCCAATGGCAACAGCTGTGGCCGATGTCGCTGCTGCTCGCCGCGACTACATGGATGAGTCCGGTGGTCGATACGTTCACGTTATTGCCGATGGCGGTCTTGGGACTTCAGGTGACATTGTGAAGGCAATTGCCTGCGGTGCGGATGCGGTGATGCTTGGAACAGTTTTGGCCAGAGCTGCCGAGGCACCTGGTCGCGGATGGCACTGGGGTCAAGAGGCAGTGAGCGAAAAGCTTCCAAGAGGCAACCGAGTCTGGGTGGGTTCTCACGCACCACTTGAAAACATCTTGCTAGGGCCTGCCGACAACGCTGATGGCACCAGCAACCTAATCGGTGCGCTTCGTCGCTCAATGGCTAGCACTGGATACTCCGATGTAAAGGAATTCCAGCGCGTGGATGTCGTAGTCAACCAGTATCAGTAAATGAGACAGCCCAGTTTTTGGGAGATAGCCCGCCGGCCCAAGTGGGTAGTGGGTCTTGTTGTGGCCATGGCAGTGGCTGCAGTCTTTGCGATCTTGATGCAGTGGCAGTTATCCCGCACCTTCAACACCGTGGGTGTAAGCGTTGAGGAAACTGCCCCAAGGCCAATTTCAGAGCTGATCGCTCCAAACACACCAATCGATAAACCGGTCTATGACCGGCTGGCGATTTTTGACGCGAAGCTTGATTCCAAAAACTCCTTTATTGTCGGCTCGCGCTTGCAACTCGAATCTGATGGCACAACCTCAACCGGCTATTGGTTGGTTTCCAACACCTACATAGATGGCGCGTCGCTGACCCTAGCAATTGGTTTCTCCGAAGACTTAGCGGCTGTGAGGCAAGCGCAGCAAAACCTAAGTGACATCGAAATCTCAGGTGTTGGATATGTCCAACCCAGCGAGCCCATCAAAGAGTCAAGTGATGCGGATTTTGACTCGGTGGCCCTGGGGCAACTTATAAACATTTACTCACAAGTGCCAATCGCCTCATACCCGGCATATGTGATTTTGCAGTCCGGGCTAGAGCACGAGCTTGAGCCGATTGCAATTGGGATCCGGCAGCAGGAAATTGAAATCAACTGGCTAACCGCTTTCTATGCGGTGGAGTGGGCATTCTTTGCCTTGGCCGCTTTTTATCTTTGGTGGCGTCTGGTGATGGATCAGAGAGCCAGAGAAATAGAGAACATTGGGATTGCAGAGCCTAAGTAACAGCTCGAAAAGTTGTTATTCTCATACGATAACCAGGAGGTAAGTCATGTCCACCATCACTTCGACCGTAACTATTGAAGATCCGATCGGACTTCACGCCAGACCAGCCGGTCAAATCGTCAAGCTGGTGAAGGAGTCTGGGCTTACCGTTCGCATGGGCAAGGCTGGTGAGGAACTGGTACTAGCCAACTCCCCGCTACGCATGATGGCCCTGAAAGCCAAAACCGGCGAAGAGCTCGTGGTTGAGGTCGACACCGATGACCAAAGCGTTGCCGATTCCATCTTTAGCCAGATCCAAGATTTCCTAAAGGGCTGAGCGTGACCGTCGCTTCCGGCGCAATTCTCACCGGCTTAGGTGTCGGTTTAAATGCCGTACGTGCCGAAGTCTTTCGGGTCAAGCCACAGGCTTCGCTGCCTGGTCCCGGCAAGCACTCGGGAGATGCCGCCGGCGAGAAAGAGACGCTGAAGTCAGCCATCCACCACATCGCAAATTACCTAGACGAGCTCTCGGTAAAGGCGGGCGAAACCAGCGCTGAGATTTTTGAAGCACTGAAGATGCTCTTGGAAGATGAAGATTTATTTGAGACCGCAGTTGCGGAAATCGAGTCCGGCTGGAATGCCGCAACCGCATTCATCGCAGCGGTTGACTCGCTAGAAGCAATCTTTGCCGGCGACGCGGCATTCGAAGAGCGCCTAGTGGATCTCAAAGATTTGGCCAAGCGAGTTGCTGCCCACATTGCAGGCGTGCACATGGGGCTCGATCTTCCAACCAGCGGCGCTTACGTCATTGTCGGGGACGACTTCTCTCCCGCTGATACTGCACAATTCACTCCCGCGGTAGTTGGCGTTATCACCATTAAGGGTGGACCGACTTCTCACACCGCAATCATCTGTCGCTCGAAGTCAATCCCGGCGGTAGTGTCTTGCACCCAGGCGGTTGATTTGATCGATGGCATGCAGGTGCTGGTTGATCCAGTGGGAGACCGAGTCATTGTCGGTGGCGATGACTCGATGGCAACCAAGTCCATCACTTTTGTTGCCAAGAGCCTCGACCCAATTGTGCCCGTTAGGGCAAATATCGGATCTTTGGATGACGCAATTCAGGCTGCCACCACGGCAGCCAACGGTGTCGGTCTATTCCGCACGGAACTTCTTTACCTATCGGAATCAACTATGCCGTCGCCACAAAAGCAGGCTAAGTCTTACGCAGATATTCTCAGAGCTGCTCCCGAAGGCCCAATTGTGGTTCGCACCATCGACGCCGGTAGCGATAAGCCAGTCCCATTCCTGGACATGCCCCATGAGGAGAACCCAGCCCTGGGCATCCGAGGCTTCAGGCTAATTCAAGACCACCGGCAGTTCCTGCTCGACCAGCTAACCGCCATCGAAGTGGCTCGAAAAGAAACTGGCCGCGAAGTATGGGTCATGGCTCCCATGATTGCCACCGCAAGCGAGGCAATTGAGTTTGCTGAGATGGCAAGAAGCTGTGGCCAATACAAGGTGGGCATCATGGTTGAGACCCCAGCCATTGCGATGGCGCTGAGAGACCTACAAGGAAAGCTCGACTTTATCTCGGTTGGAACCAACGACCTGTCACAGTATTTATTTGCCGCTGACCGTATGAATGCAGGCCTGGGAGCACTGCTAAACCCATGGCAACCAGCTTTGGTTCGCATGCTCCAAGTGATCGCTAGCGAGTCAGAGGCCGCCGGTATTTCGTCTGGAGTCTGCGGAGAGTCCGCATCAGATCCAGCGTTCGCGGTTGTGCTGGCAGGTCTTGGATTCAAGTCGGTATCGGCATCAAGAAGCCAGGTTGGCGCGGTTCGTTCCGCACTTTCTGCGGTCAGTCCGGAACAAGCTCAAGCTGTTGCGAAACTAGCCTTAGCTGCGACAACTGCTGACCAATGCAAGGCGGCTGTCTTGGGCGCGCTAGCAGAGCTTGCCTAAAGTAAACTTCTCCTATGACAGGCCCTGCCGCTTCCCAAATTGAGCAAGTAAAAAAAGTCCTAAAGCTTTTTTCCGTCTCTAGTTACATCACCGGCATTTTCCTCATGCTCTTGATGATCACCTGGGGCATTCGCAGGCTGCCATTTTTGGGCTACGACCTTTGGCTGATGGGTCCCAACGGATTTATCACCTTCGAGCAGTACGGCGTTGAAGGCGAAGGGCTACCCGATGTCGGTGTGAACCTCACCGTTGCAATCTTGATCGTTCACGGCTGGCTATACGTTCTATATCTATTTGCTGACTTTAGATTGTGGACCTTGATGCGCTGGTCATTCTTTAGGTTCCTGATTATTGCCGCCGGTGGCGTGGTGCCACTGTTGAGCTTTTTTACCGAGGCTTACTACGCCAAATTGGCTCGAAAGCAGCTGAGTGAAATCGAAGGGCAGAAATGAAGCCAGTTCTTGTAGTTGATTTTGGAGCTCAGTATGCCCAGCTGATTGCTAGGCGAGTGCGCGAGGCAAACGTCTATTCCGAAATCGTCCACCACAACATCACCGCGAGCGAAGTGGCTGCCAAGAATCCAGCCGCCATCATTCTCTCCGGAGGCCCATCGAGTGTTTACGAGGACAACTCACCGCAACTTGACCCAGAGATCCTCAAGCTCGGCATTCCAGTTTTGGGTATTTGCTACGGCTTTCAGGTACTGGCCCAGGCCCTTGGTGGTCGAGTGGATAAAACCGGTAAGCGCGAATACGGTGCAACTAAGCTTGCGCTAAATGACCCAGGTGTCTTGCTTGGCAATCAACCGGCGCAGCAGATCTGCTGGATGAGTCACGGGGACCAGGTAATGGTTGCTCCCGCGGGCTTTGAGGTTTTGGCATCGACCGAGACCACACCGGTGGCCGCATTCGAATCCAAATCGCAGCGCATCTTTGGTGTGCAGTGGCATCCAGAGGTAAAGCACTCCGAGCAGGGGCAGAATGTCCTCACCAACTTCCTCTACAACGGAGCAGGTATTGAGCCAACCTGGAACTCCGGCAACGTGATTGCCGAGCAGGTTGAGAAGATCCGGGCTCAGGTTGGCGATGCCAGGGTTATTTGCGGACTATCCGGCGGCGTTGATTCTGCTGTTGCAGCTGCGCTGGTTCACAAGGCTGTTGGTGATCAGCTAACCGCCGTTTTTGTAGACCACGGTCTTTTACGCAAGGGCGAGCGCGAACAGGTCGAACGTGACTATGTTGCAGCCACTGGCATTCGACTTGTGACGGTTGACGCCGAGGAGAGATTCCTGACGGCGCTCGCTGGCGTATCCGACCCAGAGACCAAGCGCAAGATTATTGGCCGTGAATTCATTCGCACATTTGAGGAAGCAGAGCGCAAGCTAATTGCGGAGGCGGCTGCAGATTCTCGCCCAATCAAATTCTTGGTCCAGGGGACCCTCTATCCGGACGTGGTTGAGTCTGGTGGTGGAGCAACCGCAGGAATAAAGTCCCACCACAACGTCGGTGGGTTGCCTGATGACCTGCAATTTGAACTGGTCGAACCGCTGAGGGCTCTTTTCAAGGACGAGGTTCGTGCCATTGGTGCCGAGCTTGGACTGCCTCACGAAATTGTTCAGCGTCAACCATTCCCGGGGCCTGGTCTTGGAATTCGAATCGTAGGCGAGGTGACGAAGGCTCGACTTGAGCTACTGCGTGAGGCAGATGCCATCGTGCGCGAAGAGCTCAGCGCAGCCGGCAAAGACTTAGAGATTTGGCAGTGTCCGGTCGTGCTACTCGCCGATGTTCGCTCGGTGGGCGTCCAGGGCGATGGTCGTAGTTACGGCCACCCAATTGTGCTTCGCCCAGTCTCCTCTGAGGATGCTATGACCGCAGACTGGTCGAGATTGCCCTATGACCTACTCGCCAAGATTTCTAACCGCATCACCAACGAGGTTGCAGACGTCAACCGGGTAGTTCTAGATATCACCTCAAAGCCGCCCGGAACCATCGAATGGGAGTAAGTGTTTTTGGTCACCGCGGTGCCTGCGGTTACCTGCCAGAAAACACAATGCCCTCGTTCGAGCTAGCCTTTGAGCAGGGGGCGGACGCGATTGAATTCGATGTTGTGCTCACCTCAGACTCCGTGCCGGTGATTCTGCATGATCTAGATCTGACAAAAACCACCAACATTTCCTTGCACCCCAATCTTGCAAAGACCATAGAGCAAGTGACTCTGGCAGAACTAAAGCAATTGCGGGTCATGGAGCGCTACCCAGATCGCAGAGTTGAGTCCGCAAAGTTCAGCGGGCAGTTCGAGATTCCAACCCTGCGGGAATTGCTTGCCAACCCGAAATTCGATGGCAAACATCTAATCCTTGAACTCAAAGACGGTAAGCAATTGCTGGCGAATGGCTTGGATCTGGTTTCGGCAGTCGCAGACGATCTGGCTGCATCCAATTGGCAGGAGCGAGGCATAAAGCTAACTGTCGAGAGCTTCGAATTTGCGATTTTAAAAAATGCAAAGACCGCCTTCGGCGGAGAGATCGACTTTGTCTTTTTGTCCGCCAAGGAGACTCTGCCCGCTGGAAGAGTATTGCTTGATGATGATCTCCTGGCGGAAATCGCCGCCGAGTTTGACGGGGTATCGGTGGCGATTGAGATGCACTGGGATAACGAATTTGTATCCAGAGCTAAGGCCTTTGGGTTGACGGTCTTTATTTACACCGCTCGGGTTGAAACTGCTCAAGGGGATGTTGAAAGCTGGTTTGAAAAG
>CAZZHB010000071.1:0-6774 GCA_964653615.1 uncultured Aquiluna sp. | reverse complement strand
CGCAGATCGGCGTCGGGCTGGCGGTCTTCTCCTATAACGTCAACGGCAAAATCGGCTACCTAATCAATCCTGAAATCACCAAGCTAGAGGGTGAGCAGATTTTGATGGAGGAAGGCTGCCTATCAGTTCCTGGGCTTTGGCATAAGACTCCTAGATATCCCAAGGCAACTGCACGTGGCTATCAACTCGATGGTTCATTGGTTGAGATTTCAGGTGAGGGCTTGATGGCTCAGGCCCTGCAGCACGAGTGCGATCACCTAAAGGGCTTGCTCTATTTGGACAGACTCGAAAAAGAAGAACGGAGGCTGGCTTTCGCCAACCTCCGTCAACAGAGCTGGTTTCTCTCTTAGCCGTAAATTCGGTCTACGTGCAGAGCAAAGTCGGCCATCACCTTTGGTCGCTTGATCTTCAGCGACGGGGTTAGGTGGCCCGAGGCCTCGGTTAGCTCAACATCGAGGATTTCGAATTCCTTGATTTGCTCTGCGTTAGAGAACTTCTTGTTCACCTCTGCAATAGCAGCGGCAATCTCCTCGTGAATCTTCGGGTGTTTGGCCGCCTCCGCCAGAGTTAGCTTTTCGGCGATGCCATTATTGGCGCACCAGACCGGAACCATCTCTGGGTCTAGCGAGACCAGAGCTGCAATAAATGGCTTGGCGTCACCAATCACAACTACCTGTCCAACTAGCGGGTGCGCGCGAATCGGATCTTCGATTGGTGCTGGGGCAACATTCTTGCCACCTGCGGTTACCAGGATTTCCTTCTTGCGACCGGTAATGGTCAAGAAGCCGTCCTCATCAAGCTCACCGATATCCCCGGTGTGGAACCAGTCATCGGAGAATGCTTCGCGGGTCGCACTTTCGTTTCTCCAGTATCCGCGCATCACGTTGATGCCGCGAAGCCAGATCTCGCCATCGTCGGCAATCTTGATGCCCGTACCCGGAAGTGCGCGACCAACTTTGCCGATTTTCTGCCAGCTGACTCGGCCAATAACTGCAGCAGCTGCAGTTTCAGTCAGGCCGTAGCCCTCGAGCACAATCAGCCCAATGCCTCTGTAGAAGTGACCCAAGCGCGCTCCCAGAGGGGCACCACCGGAGATTGCGTACTTCACGTTGCCACCCATGGCGGCTCGAAGCTTGGAGTAAACCAACTTGTCGAATAGTCCGTGCTTGATTTTCAAGCCAAGCGATGGACCGCTCTTTGAGTCAAGTGACTTGCTGTATTCGATTGCGGTCTCTGCTGCAGCGCGGAAGATTTTGCCCTTGCCTCCAGCTTCCGCCTTGAGCTCTGCGCCGTTGTAGACCTTCTCGAAGACTCGTGGCACGGCCAGGAGGAAGGTTGGTTTGAACACTGGTAGCACCTCTGCCACCAACTTGGTGTCACCTAGGTGGCCGACTCGAATACCTGCATAGATGCAGAGCACGGAAACGTAGCGAGCCAAGATGTGCGCCATTGGCAAGAAGATCAAAGAGTGCTGTCTGTCATTTGCAATCTCAGGCAATTCAGCAGCTGCGTTCTTGCAGTGGTCTACCAGCGAGCGGTGGGTAAGCTCGCAGCCTTTGGGATTGCCGGTGGTTCCGGAGGTGTAAACGATGGTGGCCAGATCACCCAAAGTTGCATTGGTGCGAGCAGTTTCCAGAACTTCGTCTGCAACCTTTTCGCCAGCCTGGTGCAGCTTTGTAAAGTCGGTGGAGTCGATCTTCCAGACATGCTCCACCCTTGGGGTCTTGGAGCGAACCTGGTCCACCCTTGCCAAGTGCTCATCATTCTCAATAAAGAGCGCGACTGAATCGGAGTCGGAGAGAATCCATTCGATCTGCGAGGGAGAGCTGGATTCGTAAATTGGCACCGTTACAGCTCCGGCAAACCAAATTGCAAAATCAATCATTGACCACTCGTAGCGAGTCTTGGCCATAATTGCGACAGCTTGACCCGGCTTGATGCCGGCATCGATCAAGCCTTTGGCTAGGGTCTGAACTTCTGCGAGGAATTCCGCGCCTGTCACATCTCGCCAAGACTTATCGGCATTTTGCCTTGAAAATAATGGGTGTTGTGGGCTTTTCTTAACGCGCTCCAGCAGCAAGTCGGTCGCGTTTTCCTTTGGATTGGATTCCACTAAAAGTGGCACATCGTAGAACGTCATTGTCAGTCTCTCCCTAGAGTTTCAAATACTCTAACCCTGAGTTTGCGTGCGAGAGCTACAAGTTCCGTAACTCTTTGGGCCTTTTTTTGTAACCTTTCCACAAAGCACTAAAATTTAGGCTCAGCCATCAAAGAGGTAAACATGCTCTCAGTCGGAATCGACATCGGTGGCACCAAGATTCTTGGTGCGCTGGTAGATGAGCGTGGGCAAATACTTTACGAGGCCAAGGTCCCTTCTCCGGCTCAAGATCCCGACTTAATGGTCACAACCGTTGTGGACCTAATCAAAGACGTGGCATCCCATGCTCCGTCTGAAGTAGTTGGTGCGGGAGTTGCCGCAGCGGGCTTTATTGACGCAAATCAATCAACGATCCTCTATGCCCCAAATCTCAATTGGCGGAATGAGCCATTCCGAGACCGTTTGCAGGTCCACCTGGAAATGCCGCTGGTGATTGAGAACGACGCTAACGCTGCAGGCTGGGCCGAGTACAAGTACGGTGCAGGACAAGGCTCCAAGGACATGGTGATGCTGACTCTCGGCACGGGTGTCGGGGGAGCGGTGGTCGCCGACTACAAACTTCGCCGCGGTGGCTTCGGTATCGCTGGTGAACTCGGTCACGTTCGAGTCGTGCAGGATGGAAAGTTGTGCGGCTGCGGGCGCAAGGGCTGTGTTGAGCAGTATTCCTCTGGCACAGCTGTGGTCAAAGCAGCCAAGAAGTTGGCCGCCAGTTCTGGCCCAGCAGGGCAAAGGCTGCGAGAGCTCAAAGCCGAGTCTGGAGAGCTATCTGGAGCGCAGGTGTACCAAGCGCTTTTGGAAGGCGATGCCGGGGTTTACTCGATATTCCGCGAGGCAGGGCGTTACCTAGGTCAGGCCATGGCAACCATCACGGCAGTACTAGACCCAGAGGTTTTTGTAATCGGCGGTGGTCTTTCCGAAGCCGGTGAACTAATTCTTGAGCCGATCCGCGAGGGTTTCTTGCAGGATCTGCCGGCTCGCGGCTTTCGACCAGAGGCCAGGATTGTGACCGCAGAATTTACGAATCAAGCTGGGGTTATTGGCGCTGCCGACCTAGCGCGCGAGTCCCTCGCTAAGCTGTAGGTATCCCGACTGGAGCGCAAATTGGCATATTTCATTATCAAGAACTTCATTCTTGGCCCAATTCTGCAGATTTTATTCCGACCCTGGGTCAAAGGTTCCAGAAATGTACCTTCCGCTGGCGGTGCGATTCTGGCCTCTAACCACCTGTCTTTTTCCGACTCAATCTTTTTGCCACTCAAGGTGAAAAGACCCGTCACATTCTTGGCCAAGAGTGATTACTTCACCGGCAAGGGCGTGAAAGGTGCGCTTATCCGTTGGTTCTTCAAGGCAACCGGGCAGCTCCCGATTGACCGTTCCGGCGGAAAAGCGTCAGAAGACTCTTTGAACACAGGTCTTGGGGTTCTGGAGCGGGGCTTGCTGCTGGGAATTTACCCAGAGGGCACTCGTTCACCAGATGCCAAGCTCTACCGAGGCAGAACCGGTATTGCTCGAATGGTTTTGGAAGCTAAGGTGCCAGTGGTACCGGTAGCGATGATTGACACCGAGAAGGTGCAGCCCATCGGATCGAAGTATCCAAAGATTCGCCGCGTTGGTGTCATCATCGGAGAGCCGATGGACTTCACCAGGTTTGCCGGCATGGAGGGGGAGCGCGCAGTGTTGCGAGCTGTCACCGATCTAATCGTTTACAACATCATGCAACTGAGCAATCAGGAGTATGAGGACGTTTACGCCTCCACCGTGAAAAACCGCTTGGCGAAGGCCGCTTAGATAAGGGATAGCTTTGACAGACTTCGGATTAGACAATTACCTAAAACTTGAGGCCAAGCAGCAGCCCACCTGGGCCGATGCTGCCGTGCTAGAGCAGGTCAAAAAAGAACTTGCGGTTCAACCGCCGCTGGTCTTCGCCGGAGAGGTTGACACCCTGAGGGACCGACTCGCTCAGGCAGCTAGGGGAGAAGCATTCTTGCTCCAAGGCGGCGACTGCGCCGAGACTTTCGTTGATGCAACCGCAGATCGAATCCGAAACCGCATCAAGACTGTGCTGCAGATGGCAGTTGTGCTGATGTACGGTTCCTCTCTGCCGGTAATCAAGATGGGCCGGATGGCCGGACAGTTTGCCAAGCCAAGGTCTTCAGATTTCGAAACTCGCGATGGCGTTACCCTGCCTGCCTACCGCGGAGACGCAGTGAACGGCTATGAGTTCACCGAGGAGTCTCGTAAGAACGACGCTCGCCGTTTGATGCAGGCTTACCACACTTCCTCGAGCACCTTGAACCTGATCCGTGCCTTCACCACTGGTGGTTTTGCAGATCTGCGTCAGGTTCATGCCTGGAACAAAGGTTTCACTGACAATCCAGCCAATAAGCAGTATGAGACCATTGCCGGAGATATCGACAGGGCGATGAGATTCATGGAGGCCTGCGGTGTTGACTCTGCAGAGCTTCGAAGCACGGAATTCTTTGTTTCTCACGAGGGATTGCTGTTCGATTACGAGCGTCCGATGACCAGAATTGACTCTCGAACCGGCACTCCTTACGTCACTAGCGGACATTTCATCTGGGTTGGAGAGCGCACCCGACAGCTCGATGGCGCTCACCTGGATTTCTTCTCCAGGGTCAGAAACCCACTTGGCGTAAAGCTAGGTCCAACCACTTCGGTCGATGACCTCAAGCAGATTATTGAGAAGCTGGATCCGACTCGTGAACCAGGTCGACTAACCCTGATTTCACGCATGGGAGCTGGCAAGATTCGCGAGGAGCTGCCAAAGCTAATCGAGGCTGCCAAGGAAACCGGCTCCACTCCGCTGTGGATTACCGACCCGATGCACGGAAATGGCATCACCACCAAGAACGGTTACAAGTCGCGTCGCTTCGAGGATGTCATGGACGAGGTTATGGGCTTCTTCGAGGTTCACCGTGCTTTGGGCACCCACCCGGGCGGTTTGCATGTTGAGCTAACCGGCGATGATGTTGCAGAATGCTTGGGTGGATCAGAGATGATCGACGAATCGACCTTGGAAGAGCGTTACGAGTCGGTTTGCGACCCTCGACTGAACCACATGCAGTCGCTCGAGCTCGCATTCTTGGTGGCCGAGCAGCTCGTTCAGACTCAGAGGAGATAGTTGATGTCGCTACCCGGCGTAGACAGCTGGTTGACCATTGATCAGGCCGCAGAGCAACTCGGCATATCGGCATCCAAGGTGAGACGACTAATTGAAGAGCACGTGCTCTTTAGTGTTCGAGTAGACAAGCAACCTATGATTCCTGCTCACCTGATTCAAAACGGTGAGCCCTTAGCAAGCATCCGCGGAACTTTGATTATGTTGCTCGACTGCAGCCTCACCCTGGACGAGGCAATCGAATGGATTTACGCAGAGAACGACATTCTGGGCAGAACCCCAATTTCTGCTTTGCTGGAGGGTCACAAGGCTCCGGTCAGACGCGCTGCCCAAGCCCTCGGCTAGCGCTATTTGCTGCGGTTGATAACCGCTTCGGTGAGGTTCGCCAGTTCTTTGCGACCCTGCTCTGAGATTTCCAATTCGGCGAGTGCTTCGATCGCACGGTTCGAATACTCCTCGATTAGCGCTTCGGTCTTTGCAAGCGCCCCCGAATCGACGATCGCGGTCCTCATAAACTCAATCTGGTCAGCATCCAGATCTCCACTGACCAAAAGCTCTTCAAAGATGTTTGCGACGCTTGATGGCAGTGCCTCGAGGGTCAGTCCAATCAGGACCGTGCGCTTTCCCTCGCGAAGGTCATCGCCAGCTGGCTTTCCAGTGACTTGCGGGTCACCGAAAACTCCGAGAATGTCGTCGCGTAGTTGGAAGGCAAGCCCTAGTGGAATGCCAAAGTTACTTAGGCTGTGGAGCTCGGAGTGATGAGCACCGCCGAGTGCTGCACCAATCAGAAGTGGAGCCTCAAGACTGTATTTCGCGGTTTTGTAGAGCATTACCTTGTTAGCCCGGGCAACAGCTTCAGACTTGGGTCTAATTGGAGCTGCATTCTCCTCAAGGACATCAAGGTATTGACCGGCCATTACCTCAAAACGCATCTTTGAGAACTCGGTTCGACAGGCTGCTTCGATGCTCTCTCCGGGGGAGTGCAAAAGCGCATCGCCAAACAACTCCGAAGACCAAGACAGCATCATGTCACCAACCAGCACCGATCCGGCCACCCCGAAGCGTTCTGCGCTTCCGGCAAACCGGTTCACCTGATGCAAACTTTCAAACCGCTTGTGAATTGCCGGCTTGCCTCGGCGAAGATCGGACTGGTCAAGTAGGTCATCGTGAACCAGAGCTGCAGCGTGGAACATCTCCAGTGCTGCTGCGACCGAGATAACGGGGGTTTCAAGCGTTAGTTTGGTGCTGTCAACTGCAACCGGCTGGTAGCCAGCCCAGGCCCAAAATGCAAAGAGCGCACGGAATCGCTTGCCGCCGGCAAGCAAGTCCTGGGTGTAATCGATGATCGGGATTAGATCATCTGAAATCTCAGTCAGTTCTCTGCGCTTGAGATCGCAATAGACATCTAGTCGCTGCTGGACCAGATTTAACAGAAAACCTTGAGACATACGGGATAGCCTAACCGAGCTTCGCTGTT
>CAZZHB010000070.1:1403-6923 GCA_964653615.1 uncultured Aquiluna sp. | reverse complement strand
GACATCGTTCGCGTTCACGAGATCATGGCCGAAGAGGGTCGTTTTGTTCCAACCATCGCCAAGATTGAGAAGCCACAGGCTGTAGAGGCACTTGAGGAAATCATTGACGCCTTTGACGGTGTCATGGTCGCTCGCGGTGACCTAGGTGTTGAGCTTCCACTGGAGCAAGTGCCATTGGTTCAGAAGCGTGCCGTTGAGCTTTCGCGTCGCTGGGCTAAGCCGGTAATCGTTGCCACCCAGATGCTTGAGACCATGATCAGCGCCTCGCGTCCAACGCGTGCTGAGGCGTCGGATGTGGCTAACGCCGTGCTTGATGGTGCCGACGCGCTAATGCTCTCGGGAGAGACTTCGGTTGGCGAATACCCAATCGAGACCGTGCAGACTATGGCTCGAATCATCGAATCCACCGAAGAGAACGGCCTGGACCGAATTCCGGCACTTGGTACCAAGCCACACACCCACTCCGGTGCAGTGGTTTTGGCAGCCATGGAAATCGCCGAGCTACTTGGCTCAAAGTACGTCTGTGTATTCACCGAGTCCGGTGACACCTTGCGTCGCGTTTCACGCTTGCGCTCCCGTGTCCCGGTACTGGCATTCACCCCGAGCGAAGAAGTGCGCCGCAAGCTCGCGTTGGTTTGGGGAGCGACGACTTTCAAGGTTGACAAGGTCAAGCACACCGACGAAATGATTCGTCAGGTGGATGAGATCGTGCTTTCCAGCGGAAAGTGCCGCGTTGGCGACGAAGTTGTTATCGTTGCCGGTTCTCCTCCGGGAATCCCAGGTTCAACCAACAGCCTGCGCGTGCACCGGGTTGGGGATGCGGTTCATCTCGCGGCTCCTGGCTACGGAAACTAAAGGGCTTAAATGAGAAAAGCGGTGGGAAACCACCGCTTTTTCTTTTGTACCGAGAGTGGGACTCGAACCCACACGCCCAGAGGACATCGCATTTTGAGTGCGACGCGTCTACCATTCCGCCATCCCGGCAAGCTTGTAAATTCTAGTGGATGTTGCGGGGCTAGTAATAAAGTATTCGCATGGCTGATGCATTGAGGGTTGTTGTAGTCGAAGACGAAGGTCTAATTCGCATGGACGTGGTGGCGACCCTGCAAGAGGCGGGCTATGAAGTTGTGGGTGAGGGTGCCGATGGCGAAGAGGCCATCAAACTGGCGACCGACCTCGAACCCGATCTTGTGGTGATGGACATCAAGATGCCGAAACTCGACGGCATCAGCGCTGCAGAGAAAATTGGAGAGCTAAAGATTCCCGTCGTGCTACTGACGGCGTTTTCCCAGTCTGACCTCGTCGCACGAGCCGCGGAGGCTGGTGCGATGGCCTATGTCACCAAGCCTTTCAAGCCTAGTGATTTGCTGCCAGCGATCCAGATTGCGCTTAGTCGCCACGAAGAATTGGTTTCGCTCGAGGCCGAGATTGCGGACCTAAGCGATCGCTTAGAGACCAGAAAACTTATGGATCGAGCCAAGGGTCTGTTGCAATCCAAGATGAAGCTGAGCGAGCCGGATGCTTTCAGGTGGATTCAGAAGGCTTCGATGGATCGCCGCCTGACAATGGCTCAGGTATCGAAAGCTGTCATTGAACAGCTTGGAGATAAATAACTACTGACCCCTGGGTCTGATGTAATTCGTAATTCGCACCGTAGAGAGCAATCGTCCGGTTTCATCGGTCATTGAAATTTCGTGGCTGGTTAGGGTTTTGCCTAACTTGATGGCAACACACGTTCCGGTAACTACGCCCTCTGAAATGGAAGCGTGGTGAGTTGCGTTTAACTCGATTCCCACCGCGTACCCGTGCGGGTGAGCGTGGACGTTGGCAGCAAACGAACCGAGAGATTCGGCTAAGACAACGTGAGCCCCACCATGTAAGAGCCCAAGGGGTTGAGTGTTTCCAGAGACCGGCATTTTGGCTACGGCCCGCTCGGCACTTAGCTCCACCAGTTCGATGCCCATCTTTTCGGCCAGCGCGCCAAGGCCACGCTGCTTCATCAGTTCCAATGCACTATCGGATGCTTTGATGGGCTGGTCGGACATAAATTCACTCCTTGGCGAAGTAGGCTAGCGATCATGAGCGCTAGCGAAAAGCCTACCCTTTTACTCATTGACGGGCACTCGCTGGCTTTCAGGGCTTTTTATGCTCTGAATCCCGAGAACTTCAAAAACTCTGCCGGTCAGCACACCAATGCGGTGCACGGGTTCATCTCAATGATGTTAAACATCTTGGAAATCGAAAAACCGACCCATCTTTGCGTCGCATTCGATGTTTCGAGGGAGAGTTTTAGAACCATAGAACTTCCGGAATACAAGGGCACCAGAGGGGAAACCCCGCCTGAATTCCTGGGCCAAACCGAGCTTTTGGTCGAAGCGCTAACCGCGATGAACATAACCAGTGTTTCCAGAGAGATGTTCGAAGCGGACGATCTAATTGCGTCCTTGAGTGTGCAGGGGGAGCAGGCTGGCATGAAGGTGCTGGTGGTCTCGGGTGACCGAGACACCTTCCAGCTGATTACCGATGAAGTCACAATCCTCTACCCGGTCAAGGGCGTCCTGAACCTTGCCCGAATGGATGACGCAGCGGTCGTTGAGAAGTACGGGATTCACGCCAAGCAGTACCCAGAACTGGCCGCACTGGTAGGCGAGTCATCCGACAACCTAAAAGGCATCCCCGGGGTTGGGCCAAAGACAGCAGCCAAGTGGATTCAGGAGTATGGCTCGCTGCAGGCAATTCTGGACAACGCCGACCAGATTCCAGGCAAGGTCGGCGAGAGCCTTAGGGAGCACAAGGACCTAGCAGTTCGAAATCGAAGACTGAATCACCTGCTGACAGATCTGGAATTTGAATTTGCGCTGAGCGACCTGGAACTAGGTGCAGTAGATGAAGACCGAGTCAAAGAGGTCTTTGCCAAACTCTCCTTTAGAACACTGCTAACAAGGGTCCTAAAGCTCAGAGGCACAGCAGGCACTCAGCACAAGGTAATCAGCGCCAAGATTGAACCGGAAAAGGCTCAAGAGAATCTCACTTCAGAGCCCATTTCTACCGCGTCAAGTGAGCTGATAGCGCAGCTACCTTCGCAGCCAGTCGATTCTGAACTTGCACCCCTGTCGGAAATCGCAGCCCTAATCGCATCAGAACCAGTTCACCTAAAGGTCGAGATTTCAGGAGATCGAGTTGTTGGCATTGGGGCGGCCACAATCACAAAACGCTTGAACTGGGATGGACTGCTTGACCCAAGTGAACTTTTAGAAAAAGGCGGCTTTGGGACCTGGAACTCCAAAGACCTCTCAATTCGCTTGAGCAAACTGGGTGTCACCCTGGGTGAAGTAACCGACGATCCGATGCTTTCTTGCTATCTACTCGACCCGCTAACCAAAGAGTTGAATCCGGATGCATTGATCAGAACTTTTGCCGGCATCGATATCGTGAGACAAGATGCCAATGAGCTCTTTGCGGAGAGCGATCCATCTTTGGATGCATGGATTTACGCGGTTTTGTCGCAGCTTGCCAACCTGCAGCTTGATTCCGAAGGGGCCTTAGGGGTCTATCGCGATATTGAGCTTCCGGCCAGCGTTGCACTTGCCAAGATGGAGCAACTGGGCATCGCGATTGACAAGCCGAACCTTGAGCGGCAATTCGAAGAACTGACCACTGAGGTTGAGCAGGTTGCGCGAGAGGCTTACGCAATCATCGGGCACGAGGTAAACCTCGCCAGCCCGAAACAATTGCAGACCGTCCTGTTTGAAGAATTGGGCATGCAGGGCACCAGGAGCGTAAAGACCGGTTTCTCGACCAATGCTGAGGCGTTAGCCACACTCTACGAGCAAACCGAACACCCATTCCTAGAGCGACTCTTGGCCCATCGCGACGCCACAAAACTGCGCCAAATGGCAGAGACGCTAATCAAGGCAATCGAGTCAGATGGCAGGATTCACACCACCTACTCGCAGGTCGGCACAGCCACCGGGCGACTGAGTAGCGAGAATCCAAACCTGCAGAACATCCCGATCAAGAGCGCTCGTGGGCAAAAGCTCAGAAGCGCGTTCATCGCGGGCGAAGGTTTTGAAACTCTATTGACCGCTGACTACTCGCAAATCGAAATGCGAATCATGGCTCATCTTTCCGGTGACCAGGGATTGATTGAGGCTTTCAATGCAGGGGAGGACCTGCACCGCTTCGTTGGAGCCCGCATCTATGGGGTTGAGCCGGGTGAAGTTACCTCGGCAATGCGATCCAAGGTCAAGGCAATGAGCTACGGCCTGGTGTATGGCCTGAGTGAGTATGGACTGGCCAAGCAACTGAGAATTGACAGTAAAGAAGCCAAGCAGTTGATGAGTGACTACTTTGCCCGCTTTGGCGGAGTAAAGACTTATCTGGATCAAGTGGTTCAGAAAGCTAAAACCTTGGGCTACACAGCCACCGTTTACGGCAGACGTCGCCCCTTCCCGGATCTGAACTCCAAGGTCTTCCAGTTGCGTGAAATTGCCAGGAGGGCAGCGCTAAATGCGCCAATCCAGGGCACTGCGGCCGACATCATGAAACTGGCCATGATCAAGGTTCACCAATCGATGCAGAGCGCTCAAATGAAGTCTCAATTGCTTTTGCAGGTTCATGACGAATTAGTCTTCGCTGTCGCGCCAGGTGAATTGGAGCAACTAAAGCAGTTGACCATTACCGCCATGCGAGATGTGGCGAAACTATCCGTCCCACTTGAAGTTCACATTGGAATTGGTGAGAACTGGGAACTAGCAGGGCACTAGAAATACCTGTAAGCTTGCGCAGGTGCCAAAAGGCACTAAATCCCTGTCCAATCGCCGGACAAATCGGAAAGAAATTCTTCTTTCGGTTTTGCACGGCCCGAGTAAAACAAAGTGAATAAAACCACATATGGCAACCAACAAGACCGCTAACAAGCAGGTAGCAGTAAACGACATTGGCTCAGCAGAAGACTTCCTAAAAGCGGTCGAAGCAACCCTTAAGTTTTTCAACGATGGCGACCTAATCTCTGGAACCATCGTAAAGATTGATCGCGACGAGGTCCTAGTAGACGTCGGATACAAGACTGAGGGTGTAATCCCAGTTCGCGAACTTTCCATCCGTCAGGATGCAGATCCAAACGACATCGTCAAGGTTGGCGATGCAATCGAGGCACTTGTTCTTCAGAAGGAAGACAAGGAAGGCCGACTAATTCTTTCCAAGAAGCGCGCCCAGTACGAGCGTGCCTGGGGCGACGTTGAGAAGATCAAGGAAGCTGATGGCGTGGTCAAGGGTGTCGTTATCGAGGTTGTAAAGGGTGGTGTGATCGTAGACATCGGTCTACGCGGCTTCCTACCAGCCTCGCTGATCGAGCTTCGTCGCGTGCGCGACCTAGGACCATACCTTGGCACCGAGGTTGAGGCCAAGATTCTTGAGCTAGACAAGAACCGCAACAACGTTGTGCTATCTCGTCGTGCCCTACTAGAGGAGAGCCAGAGCGCTAACCGCACCACCTTCCTCAACGACCTAGTCAAGGGT
>CAZZHB010000070.1:0-1393 GCA_964653615.1 uncultured Aquiluna sp. | reverse complement strand
ATTGTTAACTTCGGTGCAGTCATCGACCTTGGTGGCGTGGACGGTCTAGTCCACGTTTCCGAGCTGAGCTGGAAGCACATTGAGCACGCCAGCGAGGTTGTTGAGGTTGGCCAGGAAGTTACCGTTGAGGTTCTTGAGGTTGACAACGACCGCGAGCGCGTATCGCTGTCGCTGAAGGCAACTCAGGAAGACCCATGGCAGCTATTTGCCCGTACTCACGCCATTGGCCAGTACATCCCGGGCAAGGTCACCAAGATCGTTCCATTCGGCGCATTCGTTCGCGTGGCTGACGGCATCGAGGGTCTAGTTCACATCTCCGAACTATCTTCCAAGCACGTTGAGCACGCTGACCAGGTTGTATCGGTCAACGAGGACGTCTTCGTGAAGCTGATCGACATCGACCTAGAGCGTCGTCGTATTTCGCTATCGCTAAAGCAGGCCCTGGACGAGGTTGACCCTGAGGGCACCGACTTCAACCCAGTGCTTTACGGTATGAGCGCAGACTACGACGAGAACGGAAACTACCGTTACCCAGAGGGCTTCGACCCAGCCACCAGCGAATGGAAGGCCGGATTCGAAGAGGCTCGCTCGAAGTGGGAGGCAGAGTATGCCGAGGCTCACACTCGTTGGGAGACTCACAAGACTCAGGTCAAGGCAACCCGTGCACAGCTGGCTGCGCTTCCAGAGGCACCAGCAGTCCCTGCACAGGAGCCAACCGCTTCCGCTGGCAGCGCGTCTACCGAGGGCACCTTGGCAGACGACGAGTCACTTGCTGCACTTCGCGACAAGCTAGCTGGCGACAAGTAAACAGAACTAAAGCGAAGCGGGGGTGCGAAAGCACCCCCGCTTTCGTTTATCCTTAGCCAGTGCTGATTGCTCTAACTGGCGGTATTGGATCCGGTAAGTCGACCGTTGCTCGACGCTGGGTTGAGCTTGGTGCAACTGAGATCGATGCAGACATCCTGGCCAGAGAGGTTGTGACACCTGGAAGCTACGGTCTAGCTCAAGTCGTCGCCGCATTTGGCAATCAAGTACTGGCTCAAGACGGGTCTCTAAACCGCGCTGAACTTGCGAAGATTGCCTTCAGCAGTGACGAGAAGCGCAGGCAACTTGAGGGCATCTTGCATCCGCTGATTCAGGATCTGGCGCTACAGAAGGTTTCAGGCCTAACAGGCATCGTGGTCTACACAATCCCGCTTTATGTAGAGAGCAGGTCAAAGCTCAGTTTCGACAAAGTAGTTGCGATCAGCTGCGATGAATCAGTTCGCGTCCAAAGGTTGGTTGAGACCCGCGGGATGAGCGAGCAAGAAGCGCTCGACCGAATTGCCGCACAGGCCTCAGATCAAGATAGAGAAGCTGTTGCGGACATCGTTATTGATTCCAACTGCCCGCT
>CAZZHB010000069.1:0-7066 GCA_964653615.1 uncultured Aquiluna sp. | reverse complement strand
GAGCGCAATACCGCATCGGTTGCGATATCAACTCGAGCTCCCTTGATCTGACCAAAGTAAAGCTCAGCAACTTGAGAGGGCTGGATGATCAGCGCTTCGATATCGAATCCGCCATTGGAGTTTCTCCAAAGCTCAAGATCTTCTCTCATAGTTAGTAGCGGACTACCATCCCCTGGCAAAAGACCAGGACCTGCGTCCGATGATGAGGCAGGCCTGGAGAGCGACCAAAATCCTCGCTCCTGTGAAATTGGGTTGCCCTGTAGATCGTTGACCTCAGACCTAAACTCCAAGCGAGAGCCGATTGGGATAAAACTCATGGTTTGGCTGAACTCAATTTCGGCAGCCGGTTCATCACCGATTGGGTAACTGATTACGCCAGTACCACGCCACGAACCCAATAGGAAGGTGAAAGGCGTTAGCTCAATTGGGAGGTCATCTGGGATGACGAACAAATTAGCGCTGCCCCTTGAATAGCTTGTAAAGAACCAGTGCGGAGACTCCGGCAATAGCCAACGAAGCCAGGACTAAAAGTCCAGTAAACAAAATTTCTAAGGCCAAAAGCATGAGATAAGTCTAACCCAGCAAAGACAACAAGGTCATGGTTCCCAGAATCACAATTGTCCCTGCAGAGACATAAACCTGTTGCCTAACGGTGTCCTTGGTTCTGGATGAAACCAAGTGCTCGATGCTCACAATCGCTATTGCGGCGGCGGCAATTGAGGAGAACACCAGGAATCTAAGTTCTAGCTCGGTGATGGTGAGCGCAAAAAGTGAAGCCGACAAGACAGCGATCCAGATCAGGATTATCTGCAGCCACTGCTTAGTCACATAAGAACTCTATCTCTGCGGGGGGCGAATCCTCGGTATCATTTTGCAAAGCGAAGGGTGGGCAGATGGCTGTAGTTCTGGCAATCACCCCCGCGCGTGAAAATCCGCTCCCACAGCTAGAGATTTTGGGTCACCAGGTCATCCAGGTTGGCTTCGACCCATCCCAATTGGTGACTGCACCAAGGCACGACGTCACTTTGCTTGATTGTCGAAGCGACCTTGCCAATGCCAAGGCGATGGCAAGAATTCTGGATGCCGCAAATTGGTCAAAGCCTTTGATCTTGGTGGTCACCGAGAGTTCGCTTGCAGCTGTAAGCACCGATTGGGGCTTGAGCGACTTTGTTTTTGAATCGGCGTCCTTGGGCGAGGTAGAAGTTAGATTCCGACTTGCTTCAAGCGCCAGCCAAAAAGTCATCGAGCAGGCGCAGAGCGATTCGGGCCTGAGTATTGATGATGCCAGTTACACCGCAAAGGTAAGTGGTCGCACTCTTGATCTGACTTTCAAGGAGTTTGAGTTACTGCGCTACCTAAATGAAAACCCGAACCGCGTTTTCACCAGGGAGCAGCTACTGAGTGAGGTGTGGGGTTATGACTACTTTGGTGGCACCAGAACCGTAGATGTCCACGTCAGAAGACTCAGGGCCAAACTTGGCGAATATGAATCTCTGATTGGAACGGTTAGGAACGTTGGCTACCGTCTTGATCCGCAGGGTAATGCCGGCGAATAGTTAACCTGTCGATAACCCATAACTGCCAAGATAGAACCATGTCAGAAGAGACCACCGCGATATTTCTCCCCGAGTCCCAGCCGGATTTGCCGGCAGATCGGTTTCTGGATCGCGAACTGAGCTGGCTGGATTTCAACCGCAGGGTCTTGGAGCTGGCAGAAGACGAGTCAATTCCGCTCTTGGAGCGGGTCAACTTTTTGAGCATCTTTGCCTCCAACCTCGATGAGTTTTTCATGGTTCGAGTGGCATCGCTCAAGCGTCGAATCGCAACCGGAATTGCAGTGAATTCGGCATCGGGACTCGGGCCAATCGAGGTGCTCGGGCAAATTGCCGCGAAGACCAAAGATCTGCAGGCTCGCCACGCTGCACTTTTCAGGGATCGAATCAGCCCAGAACTTGCCCTGAATGGATTTCAAATTGAGCACTGGTCGGCGCTTAGTGACTTCGAGCGTCAGGGCCTTGAGCAATACTTCAAGGATCAGGTCTTTCCGGTTCTCACCCCGCTCGCGGTGGATCCAGCACACCCTTTTCCATATATCTCAGGTCTTTCGCTAAACCTGGCGGTGGTGCTGCGCAACCCAAGTAATCGCCAGGAGCACTTTGCCAGAGTGAAGGTTCCACCACTGTTGCCAAGGTTTGTGCCGGTACCAGCAAGCAGCAATCGTTTTGTGCCACTCGAAGATGTAATGGGTGCCTTCCTGTCTGAACTCTTTCCGGGCATGGAGGTGCTGCAGCACCACACCTTCCGCGTCACCCGAAACGAAGACCTGGAAGTGGATGAAGACGAAGGTGAAAACCTGCTGATTCAGCTAGAAAAAGAGTTGCTCCGCCGACGCTTTGGGCCACCGGTTCGACTGGAGGTCGCAGAAGATATTGATCAGCAGGTGCTGAACCTATTGCAGCGTGAACTGGATGTTGAAGCTAGCGACGTTTATCACCTAGCAGAACCGCTTGACCTAAAGAGCCTGACCGCCTTTGCATTTATGCCCAGGCCGGAGCTGCACTTTGAGCCACACCAAATCACCACTAACCGCTATCTCGAATCTGATCCAGACGAAGCTGCCGATATCTTTGCCGCGATTCGCGAGCGCGAAATCTTGGTGCACCACCCCTATGAGTCGTTTGCGACCAGCGTGCAGGCATTCCTGGAGCAGGCAGCAGCGGACCCTCATGTGCTTGCAATCAAGCAAACGCTCTACCGCACCAGCGGAGATTCTCCGATCGTAGATGCACTTATTGATGCCGCAGAAGCGGGCAAGCAGGTCTTGGCTTTAGTTGAGATTAAGGCCAGATTTGATGAGCAAAACAACATCGCCTGGGCACGCAAGCTTGAGGCCGCCGGCGTGCATGTGGTCTACGGAATCGTTGGACTAAAGACCCACTGCAAGCTCTCTTTGGTAATTAGGCAAGAAGGTGCAAACCTTCGTCGCTACTGCCACATCGGAACTGGAAACTACAACCCAAAGACCGCGCGCTACTACGAGGACCTAGGGCTATTGACCAGTAGGCCCGCCGTTGGTGAAGACCTAACTAAGTTGTTCAATCAGCTATCCGGTCACACCCAGGCACCGCAGTATCAGAGTCTTTTAGTGTCGCCGAACGGAGTCCGCGAAGGTCTGACCGAACGCATCCGTAGGGAGATTGGCCACCAGAAAGCGGGCAAGGCTGGCCGAATCAGAATCAAGATGAACTCTTTGGTTGATGAGCAAATCATTGACGAGCTCTACAGAGCCTCTAAGGCTGGAGTCACGGTTGAGATTTTGGTGCGCGGCATGTGCGCGCTAAGACCTGGAGTTCCTGGGCTATCTGATCACATCAAGGTTCATTCGGTGCTGGGTCGCTATCTAGAGCACAGCCGCATTTTCAGCTTCGATAATGCCGGTGACCCGGACATTTTCATCGGTAGCGCCGACATGATGCACCGAAACCTAGACCGCCGAGTTGAGACCCTGGTGAAAATCACTCAGTCAGATCAGATTCGACAGCTGCACGAAATCTTTGACCTAGGCATGAGTGAATCGGTTGCGGTTTGGGAGCTCAAAGCCAATGGTGCTTGGGCGCGTGAGACTCACAACGTCATGGGCGAAAAGCTCAAGGAAATGCAGGACGTTTTGATGCAGCGCACGCTCGAGCGAAAGCGCAGTCGATAGTGACGATTTACGCAGCCGGCATTGTTTGCTGGCGAGAGAAAAACGGCAAGCTCGAAGTTGCCCTCGTGCATCGCGAGGTTTATAAAGACTGGGGCTTTCCCAAGGGCAAACTGGATCCGGGCGAGCAGCTCCCCCAGACCGCAGTGCGTGAGGTTTTAGAAGAGGCCGGCCTCAAGGTTCGACTCGGCAGAAAACTGGGCGTGATTAAGTACCAGGTCGGCGAAGGCTTGGACAAAGAGGTTCACTACTGGGCATCCAAGGTGACCGACAAGGCGGCCGCCAAGCAGAAATTTTCACCGAACCAAGAAATCGCAAAGGTTGAGTGGATTGCCGCGAAAGAAGCGGTGAAACTACTTAGCTATGAGCACGACCAAAACTTGTTAGAGCAGGTAATCCAGCTTCACAAAGCCAAAGAACTCGAAACCAAAGCTTTGATTATTCTTCGCCATGCCAAAGCCACGCTGCGCTCTGACTGGAAGGGCGAGGAGGCAAAGCGCCCACTGCTTACCGAAGGCAAAAAGCAAGCCAAGGCTTTGGTGCCGCTAATCGCTGCCTATGGCCCCAAGCGCTTGATCACCAGCCCCTGGGTTCGCTGCCACGACACCATCGCACCGTACGCCGAAAAGCGAAAGCAAAAACTAATTGAACGCCACCAGCTAACTGAGCTAGGTAACAAGAAAAAGCCGGCTAGAACTCAGGATGTTGTGAAGGACCTTTTGGGCACCAGTAAGTCGGGTTTGATTTGCTCTCACCGGCCAGCGCTGCCGAGCATTTTGGCTCCTTTTGCAGCGATTGCATCAAAGGAACTGCGCAAAGAGATTGAGGGCGGCGCCACGCTTTCGCCTGCTGAGTTTTTGGTGCTGCGAATTACGCTTTCCTCGAAGCCAAAGGTGGTTGGCGTAGAGCGCTGTGGTCTTGCGGAAATCGCTGGCTGAGTAGCCGTTAGACTTTGGCACCATGACCCGAATGCGACTTGCCGTTATTGCCCTACTCGGGGTTTGCTTCACCTGGGGCGTCGCTTTTGTGTTGATGAAAGATGCAATTGAGCAACAGCCATACATGGACTTTCTCGCGGTGAGATTTACCTTGGCCGCAGTCGCGATGTTTGTCTTTAGACCGAAGATCTCCAGTCGGTTTGAAGCCGGGGATATCAAAATCGGCCTGGCACTTGGAGTGATTCTGGCATTTGGCTACATCACTCAAACCATTGGCCTAGAGATGACTACTGCCGCCACCAGCGGGTTCCTCACTGGACTATATGTGATCTTCACTCCGCTATTTGCATGGTTGTTATTCCGCAGGAAAATCTCAAAGAAGTTGGCCTTAGCAGCCTTGGTATCAGCAATTGGACTCGCGGTTTTCTCCGGTGCCGCCACCAGCTTAGATTTTCAAATTGGACAGCTTTGGTTGGTTGCCTGTGCAATTTTGTATGGGCTTCACATTTTGCTCTTGGGTAAGTATGGCCACGGCCGAAATGCCTACCGCTTTGCCATGGTGCAGATCGCCGCGGTTGCCATAGTTTGCTGGGGATTCGCGCTAACTGATGGCTACCAACCACCGCCAACTAGTGATGTTTGGGTGGCGATTGTCTTTACCGCCGTGTTATCGACGGCCGCTGCATTCTGGGTCCAAACCTGGGCGCAAACCCTGATGGACGCATCACGTGCAGCTTTGATTATGACCAGCGAGGTGGTGTTCACCGCACTGATTGCGATTGCTGCCGGACAGGAGCCAATCACCGTCGCGGTGACATTTGGTGGCGCACTGATGCTCGGTGCGATGCTGATTGCTGAATGGCCCTCCAAGAAGGAAAAGTTCGAGCTAGAGCCCCACATCCACTAGCAGCGCCTGCAGCTTTTGGTTGTTTGCGATTTCGGATGCACTTCTAGCCATCGCGATTGGAAGCCTTCTGCGAAGTAAGTCTTCACGGGTGTGAACATCCTCATTCAGCGCGATCCAGTGCAGTTCCGCGTAGCAAATGCCAAGCCCGGCAAAGACCTCTTCTAGATCACCGCTTTGAATAATCTCAAAAGCCTGTTCGCCATGACGCCTAAATAGCCCCTCAGCAATTCGAACAGCAGCCTGGGGTTCGGCGACCAGAGTTTGAACAATCTGCACTAGCTCCGGATATCGATGTTGCGAACCCTCGCCGAACCATTTGCGCGGCAGCTTGCCTTCAAGCCCCAAGTGCCTGAGCTCGGTGAGCACCTCTTGACCGACGTTCAGGCAGTCGGTTAGCTTGCCACCCAAAATCGAGATAACAGCGGATTGGGCGTTGGTCTCAATCACATGCTTTCGAGAGAGCTGGTGCCAGTCCTGATTATCAGCTTGGGAAGCGTCAATCACCAGGGGTCGCACGCCAGATCGCGCCGAGACAATCTCGTCTTTGGTAATCGGCTGATCGAGTTCAAGCTGCGCATTGATCTGCCTGAGCACAAATTCAATGTCTTCCTCATTGGCCTGAGTTTCTGGAGTGTCCACCCTGGTGTCGGTGGTGCCAATCATGGAGCGATCGCCCATCGGCAAAACGTAGAACAAGCGGTTTTGCTCATCCCAAAAGGCCAGCACTCGATCACCTTGCGTGAGTTTGCGACCAATCGTGAAGTGAACTCCCTTGGAGAAAACCAACTTGGCTTTAGTGGGAGAGGCAAAGAGCTCCGACACATTCTTTGCAAAAGGACCGGCGGCATTCACCACGGTCTTGGCGGTAGCGGAGAAATCTCCCGAGCGCGATTTGAAATCTAGGTTCCAAACCGAACCAGAGCGCTTAGCACCAACTAATTCGGTGTAATTCAAGGCCTTGGTCGAATTCTGCTTGGCCTTTTTGATGAAGTCGTAGACAAATCGCGAATCGTTGTCCGGAAGGTGGGCGTCGAAGTACTGCACCGCTTTTCTGCCTGAAATCAGATTCGGCTCTAGTTGCTTGGCTTTCTTTGCCGAGTAGCTTGAGGGAAGCGGAGTTCCCATAAGCCCAATACCCCAGTAGAACAAAGTTCCAAAGGTTCCCAGCAATCTTCCAAAAGGTGCATTTGGACCAAGCGAAGCTAAAAAGCCGATCTCTTTGATTTGGTTTGGATAGGCGCGGATCAGGCGATTTCGGGCCTGACATAGCTTGAGTACCAATCCAAATTCGTAGGTCTGAAGGTATTTGATTCCACCCCAAACCAAGTTGCTGGATTCCTGGGATGTGAAGTTAGCAAAATCGCCCTTGTCCACCAGCAGGACTCTAAGCCCGGCTGCGCTAGCTGCGGCGGCGGCCACAGCACCATTGATGCCGGCACCAATTACGGCAACGTCGTAATCGCTCTGCACGAAATTGTGTGATTTTGTCTGTTTTTGTAACATCACACTCAAAGCATA